>DFHJ01000056.1:12745-24304 GCA_002372665.1 Anaerovibrio lipolyticus | reverse complement strand
ATATTTGCCTGATACAGCCAATCATCCAAATAACGAATGGTAAGGAGCTCGTCCTTATCCGCCTTTTTCATATCCTTGGCCAATACACCCTGGGCCAAGGCATAGCCAATACTGTTGGTCGGGGTATTCCAACCAGAATAGGACTGGAGCTTATAAAGCATATCCTTATCCCGCAATTCCTCCATAAGGGAATTATCAGAGCCATTTACAAAGGATACATCCGCAACCCCCACTGGTTCTCCCCGATTAATGGCCCGCTCCATATAGGAGACAAAGGTTTTCACATCAGGACGAATCTTTTTGTTGTTGCTGTACCAGTTGGCACCCAAATTTGCTCCTGTAGGGTTTGTATTCACCATCAACAGCAAATCCACATTTTTCCCGTTATCCACATATTGGCCCCCCAATAGCTGTACCTGGGCACGCACCGTGGTATCTACAGGTTCATCTGAATAGGCAGGAATAAGATATTTGCCACTGCCCCAATTATAATCAGCCGTAACCACCGGCTGCTTTTTCTCAATTGCGTTCACAGCTCTGGTCAAAAGCAACAGTCCCAGCTCATCAATACCAGCGATGTTCTGTACCTTTTCAGCGCTTTTCTTCTGGGTATAATCCCTGAGATGACGTGCCTCCATATGGGTCTGTGACCAAGCTGCATTATCATCCCTTCCCAAGGCAAGACATTCAAATTTGCCCTTGGCGGCCAAATCTATCAGTCCTTCATTTACGCGATAATTCTTGCCACGACGGTTATCCCAATCCCTAAGATAAGCAGAAGGAATGAGCTCCATCAGGAATTCCAGCTCCTTCTTCTCCCTGGAGCTGAGGCCCTTGGCATCAGCCTTGTCCTTTAGGGCAGTGTAGCGGAAAATGTCGTAGCCGTAAGCTTTGTAATATTCCGGTTCCTGTGAGCCGGAATTTTCCCCGGAGGTAGGTGTTCTCATCACAGAAGAAAATACATAGAGCTTGGCATCATCATGGCGATACTTATAATCGGCAAAATTTGCCACCCTTTCCTTCAGCTTCCGTTCTGTAATATCGTGCTTTCTGGAGCTGACCAGACTACCGTAAATCATGCTGTCAGCAGAAATTACAATAGCCTTGATTTCAGGATCCAGCCCCCAAATCTTGCCACCGGCATGAAAACGCTTCTGCTCAAGTTTACTTGGGCTTCTCTTTACTGTTGTATTTTTTTCCAGCCACATCCAAAGATTTTCCGGGTTTCCCATATTGTCCTTATTGCCCAAAAGGTCATCTGGAGGCACTATCACCTCATAGCCCAGTTTTCTGATGGTATCAGCCGCCATCTCATCTGATACCGGTCTGTTATCATGTGGAATAAATACAATTTTGCCCTTGGAGGTGCTGTCATTTACCTTCTTGGCCTCTGTGGTGTCTGTTGCCACAAACAGACATACAAGGCATATAAATAACACAAAAACTTTTTTCATATTCTCTCTACATTAAATACTCTTATCAACGCAAAACATTTAACGCCATTTCCTTAACATCGTCAGGTACATCCACCTTGGTCTTAACGGTAATATACCCTTCGTGGGGAGTGGCTGACTCGACTCTAAACAAATCCAACAGGCGATGGTCCCTAAGCTCTGTAGTAGCCAGCTCTGTATTTTCCAGTACGGGCTTTAAATCCACAGTCACCCGATTCCCCTTGATGGTGGTTGGAATATCCTCCACTTCAAGCTTGCCAAAGATATTCTGCGCCATGGACAGGGACATACGGGAAATGAACCACGAGGCCAAGCCGTGATCCTTCAGGGCTCTTTCCTTCACCTTGAAGGTAACATGGGAGTCATCCATATTATGGACCATTTCCTCAATGGTACCGGAAACCTCAACGCGTCCCAGCTTTTTGGTATCTGCTTTAATATCTATCTTCCCGTTTTCGTGGGAAGCAACTGTCATAGCTTTTACATTATAGTCACCATTGCTTAAGCGATGCTCCAAAGCATCATTAATAACAGAATCTGGTACAGAAATACTGCCGTTCATAATGTCCATCAATGACTGATGACTCCAGGTATGCTGTATCACCTGAACCACCGGGCCGTAGTCCTCTATAACCTCCGAAACCTGGCCCCAGTCAATATTCTGTGCAGCTTCTATTACAGCTACAGGTAAATCCATTATTGGTCATCCCTTAATTATCAAATTACTTTTTTGCAGATGCCTCCATGGCATTCTGCAGCTCAGCCTCTTCAGCACGAATGTCCTGCCACAGCTTGCGGGCATCATTATAGAGCTTGTTGTCACTTATTTTAAGCTCTTTGTCATTAATCATTCTGCCCAAATACTGGGTACAATGTTCCCGATCACCAAGACGATTAAACAGCGTTGCCAAAAGATACATAACCATATTATCGGAGAGGCTCTCAACAGGGAAGCGCTCTGTCATAAGCGCACGCTCATATAACTGTACAGTCTTACGTGTCCATTCCATTTCCTGCTCCTTGATACCCATGGTACGGAACACCCAAGCCAAACGCAGTGACAGACCGGCAACACGGGATGCTGGTGCTTGAATAGCCTCAGCACAATATATAGCCAGCTGATAGGAAGCAATAGCCTCAGGCAGGCCTCTTTCCGGAGTAAAGATAAACCGCACCCGCCTGTCGTGCAGGAATTTTGCCATTACATCACGATGCCTCTCAGGAAGTGGCATCAAAAAATGCTTTTCATCTGCAGCAAAGCCGCAATGCTCGCACACCCAGATAGTATAATAATAAGGATTGAAATCCCGATAATGGTTGCAGTAATCATCATCTGTACGGGAAATCATCAGTCTGGATTTAACCTTTACAACTCTCGTTTCCTTGCCACAGACAGGGCATTTCTTCTCCACCACAAACGTAAATTCATTTGACATACTCATCATCCCTCATTTGGTCAGTCACACAAAGCATCCGACTACGTCTTACTCATTGTCTTTCTTGACCTTCTTTTTCTTGTCCTTTTTATTATCTTTATTCTGAGCCTCAACAGCTGCCTTAACCTTGGCAGCATCCTCTTCGTTCAGTTCCTCATTGTCCCGGGAATCCGTGGCCTTGTTTTGAGCCCTGTATTCATCCTGTTCTGCCTGCATTTTGACCAAAAGCTCATTTTCAGCATTCTTGTTGCTGCGTAGAGCCAGCTTCACCCTATTGCGCAGGGCATAATCAATGATTCTGTTGTAAAAAATACGGTCAAAGCTCTTTTCTGAGAGGGTATCCAGCTTTACGGTGCGGTCAGGTCTATTTCCTGCCAATGTAGTAAAGGTGGAATCCAGGAAATCCTGCTGCTTAAAATAAACCGTCATATCCTGAAGATTAATCTCATAATACTCCGCAGCACCCACCAAATTGCTAAACCCCTCCACAGAATTACCATTCCAGCGGCGCTTTGCAACCACATCATCAATCATAAGGTAGTCGTATATTTTAATTACCGGTACAACCAATTTGTTGAAATCGATATTTCCCTTATCATCCTTACCATAGCAAATCTGCTGCATATTAAAGAAATAATCGCACCTTGCAGAGGACTGAACCCACTTGAATATTGATTCATCCAGCTGCGGACTGGCACTGGCCACCGCCGCCCACAAGGTACATATAATCGCAACTAAGATAACTACAGATTTTTTCATAACAAAATATGCCTCCATATATACATTCTCAAAAGTTTACTTTAACGCCTCAAAATGAAAAACTTATGAAAAGATGCCCCCTTAAACCCTGTCATCCGATGGAGTAAGGGTATCCAGTTCATATGGAGTCTCCTGATATACATAATAGTTAAGCCAGTTGGCAAAAAGCAGATTGGCCACCGAACGCCATCTTACAATAGGTGGCTTGGTAGGGTCATCATCGGGATAATAATTTAATGGTACATTCACATTTGGCATTCCCGCAGCCATATCCCGGTCATATTCTGCCTTCAAAGACAGCGGATCATACTCCGCATGACCCGTGATAAAGAACTGACGCTTTTTCAGATTGGCAATGGCATAAACTCCGGCCTCCTCGTCAGACTCAGCCATAATGGTCAGCTCAGGAATCCTTTCAATATCTTTCTTGCGTACCTCCGTATGGCGGGAATGAGGAACATAGAACTCATCGTCAAAGCCACGGAAAAGTCGTTCATTCTCCACACAAAGGTGATGCTTATATACCCCGAAAATCTTCGGTGCCACATCATATTTTTTTATACCATAATGGTAATATAACCCGGCCTGGGCTCCCCAGCAAATATGGAAGGTGGAATAGGCATGGGACTTGCTCCACTCCATGATTTCCGCAACCTCCTCCCAGTAGGCCACATCCTCAAAGGGCATCTGCTCCACCGGGGCACCGGTTATAATAAATCCATCGTATTTTTTATGACGAACCTCTGCAAAGGTACCATAAAACTCCGTTAAATAATCCGTTGTGGTATGAGTAGGCACATAGGACTCGGTATAGATAAAATCCACCTCCACCTGAAGTGGGGTGTTACCCAACAGCCGCAGCAGCTGAGTCTCCGTCACCTGCTTTATGGGCATAAGATTTAAAATCAATAATCTCAGTGGTCGGATATCCTGACTGTAAGCACGGTCAGAATCCATAACGAAAATATTCTCTCCCTCCAGGATCTTCGTTGCTGGAAGGTTATTCGGTATCTTAATTGGCACGAAATCACCTCAAAAACTATTTATGAAAGCCGGTCATTCATTGTCCAAGCTATAGCGCTTTATCCAGCTTTCATGCCCGCCCTCATAAGCCTTGAGTGCTTTTAGGGCCTTTTCACTGTTGGTACCAGCCTCAATCACATGATACATACCATCAGTGGTGTTGGTTATATCCTTCCAGCCAGTTGTTGCATTCCAGGTCATAACCCGAATCACCTTTTCCGTATACATTGGAATGTTTACGGCCTTTTTCTGGAAGATAATACTTTCCACCTCGCTGGCAGAAGACTTCTTCTCCTGCCACTCCCAAAAAATAATATTCTGACCCTTCAGACGCATGGTGGATGTATCTGCCATACTGTAAACCACACCGCCGCCATTAGGGGCATCCTGCCACAACTGGAGCCAACGATCATTCGCCTTGCGGCGCTCATTTTCTCCCTGATTGAAAATACTGTCCACAATATAACAATAGAAATCCTCGTCAAACTCCTGGGAATTCATTTCCTTTGGACGAACCGGGCTGTACACCTTTTCCCACAGCTTGTTGTCATCCTTATCGTAAAAGGACTCGTTCAAATAGGCAAGGGTACGGTTCTGGGGATTAACCTCCACCTCAGCCAGGCTGTAAGCCAGCTGGCCAGGGTTAATATCCTTAATACCGTAATTATTAAGTGTCTCCTGAGCCCCGCCAGGACTGTAGGTGGTCTTGGTCCAGGCACTTATCTGTACCGCAATATTCCCAAAGGAGCGCAGTACCTGCACCTTACCAGGGGCATAAAACTTACTGTATTTATCATCGGAGGAAATCCAATACCATTCTGCACTATCATTGGCAGCATAACCCACAGCAAACATCATCATGAGGCTGCACATAAAAACTAAGCTGGCTATGAATCGGCGTATCATAAATATATCACTCCTTCATTATCCCCTTAAAATTCAAAACGCATAAAGAGATACAAATACTTCAGCAGTATATATTTTATCATAAAATGGTATTTTTTTACAGATAACCAACGTAACCTTGTGGGATATTCCCGGATATGATAAACTTCTTTTCAGTAATATAGGGGGTATAGCCATGAATTATACAAATTTTCAGGTGGGGGAAAAATTCCCGCTGCCTATTCATAATCAGGGAGACGGTGGACTGTTTCAAATTGATTCCAACGGTGCCATGTTCATCCTGCAGCTGAGCCATACAGATGTAATTGCCACCGAAGCCTTCCGCACCGGTGCCATGGAGCTGGGACTGTTTGAGGATGAGGGCATTGTGTTCTTCCTCTATAAAATTGACGGCATCTTTAAAGAGGGCTGGGGAGATTCCCCTCTGGGCATACATCTGCTGCCACCGGGCATGAAGCCATGTATCGCTGATTTGGACGAGCCTGTTATGCACCTTTATCTGGTGGATACTAATTTGCAGATTCTTCTGGCCCAGCGTACCATAACCTTGGACCAGCCCTTCCATGAAATGCTCCAGAAGAAAGTCCAGGAACAGCTGGAAAGCTCTATTTCCCCAGGTGCCTTCGTCACCACCCTCCAGCGGGTATGGAAAAACCACAGCTCCAAGGATATGAGTGACAAGGCCCTTATAAAGCAGACCGTGGAAATGAACATCCCCGCCCCACCTGTTTTGAACTAAATATTGGATTAAAGCAAAATATGAATTTAAGCCCTAAACACTTAAACGAAACGCAAAAAGCTGCTGCACAAGGAAGCGATATGCTATCAATGTGCAACAGCTTTTTTACTATATGGATAAATCATATAGCAACCAACTATCTTTTACCAGAAATAGCCTTCGCTACACTGGCAAAATTATCCTTATACTTTTGTTTTGGATTAATCACATATGCTTTTTCAAAGGCCTCTTTTGCTTTTATATAGTTTTTAGTATGTTCATATGCAACGCCAAGATTATTATAAGCCATATCAAAATTTGGATTAAGTTGTATAGCCTTGTTATACTCTGCTATTGCCAATGAATAATACTCTTTATTTAAATAAATATTCGCACGATTATAATAAGCATATGAATATTCAGGATCCAATTCTATCGCTTTAGTATAATCGTCTTCAGCCTCCCTGTAGTTGCCCTCAGAAAAATAAGCATTTCCACGAGCATTGTAGGCATATACAGCATCGGATTTTAGCTCTATCATCTTAGTAAAGTCAGCTTTAGCTTTATCATAATTGCCTTCGTCTTGATATATATCTCCACGTTTCTTATAGGCATCTGCATCATTAGGATTTAATGCTATTGCTTTATTTAGTTCTACCACCGCTTCTGAGTCATCATTGGCAACAATGTGAACTGTGTACATATGCACCAGTTTCTCCCACTCATAATCGTGATATACACGATAATAGCGTTTTGTCACATTACTATAAAAGGTTCCACTACCTTTTTCCCAAAAATCAGTAAGTACTTGTCTTGGTATATTTTCAATACCACTTACCACAGCCAGAGAGGCTTTAATTGCTTTAATAGTTGTTTTATAACTTGGCTTAACTGCCAGATAAATCGATGAAATGTAACCTGCAGCATTAGTTGGAATATAACCTACGCCATCCCCCTCATTAAAAACAGTACTCCCGTAATAGAAACTATAATACCTCATCCCTCCATCGCCAATACCTTCATCAAATGTTTCTGTTATCTTAGCTTTTTCACAGTCATGTCTATCGCAGTAATTATTATATTCAACGAAAAATTTTTCTGCACCTGTTGTTTCATTCAATTCAACCAGTCCAGCAAAAACATTCTGGGGGTAAAATATAATAAGTGCCCAAATAAACAACATTGTCAATATCTTTTTCATTAAACTAACCTCTCGTAATATATATTGCCCACTTCACAAAAAACAAAAGTTTTCGTAAGCAAATATTATTTTTAGAATGCTATACCACGACGATGAACCACAAAATCATAGTCTTCAAGTTCTATAATGATATCCTTCACATTTTTTAAAGCTGAACTCGTTAAGGTACAGTTACAATTCCCAACAGCACCTTGTGGTATTCTTCTGCCAACCATTGAACTCCATACATCTGTAGTCCATTCAGTAATTTTTTGATGGGTATTTTTTTCATATGCAACAAACTTCATATCAAATTTTGCTATTTCTATAAGTACTCCATCTCGATTATATATTTTCCCTTTATAATATATTGTATCATTCTCAAATGATGTTGCTTGAAATTCTCCAATAACAAGAGAATCATTACTCGCTCGAATTTGCCAAGCTGCAGCGGTGTTATCACTACTTACACAAAACATGGTAAAAACGCTTATAACAAATAAAAATATATACTTTATTGTAAATCGTGCCATTTTCTTCATCCACCTTCATTAGAAATAATAATCGTTAATATGCCCATTTAATTTTGAACTAAAAAAACTGCGTCAAAAACATATCTATATTTTTCCTTAATTAATATGGCTTCCAGTCATGCATTCTTTGTCTGCCAAACATATCATAGCAAGGTCCTACCGCCCCCATATCTTTTGCTTTCGGATAATCTACCGGTTCATAATATTCGAGTTTTGTACCACAATTAGGACAATACCATCTAGTAGAGGCTGCATAACACACAGCACTTAATGCGATTAACAATATCAAAAGCACCCCAATAATTATCTTAGATTTAACCATCATAATCCCCCTATTATCTTTTCCTATTATTTATCCCGTTTACTATAAAAAATTATCTGCCAGCTACTTCACTCCTGAAATCGTCATTATTGGCGTCAACTTACCACCATTTGCATAATTTAATTGCCAGCCAACAGAAGCACCTGGTTCAGTTTCATCCGTCCAGAAATCCATACTTACAGCAATACGATCCCCCGGATACATTGTATAATTTTCATGCATGTAAAGCGGTTTATCTATTGTTTTTGAAAAACCACCATCCTCATAATGGGAGCGCACGCCATTGTGGCCATCCTTTTTTAAGATGAAGTTATCACGATTTAAATATATTGACGAATCACTGGTATTTTCAACCACCCATGAGACACGAACAATCAGCCTATTTAATTCCACTCTTGAACTAACTTCAAAATTTGAAAATTTTAAAGGTAACTGTTGTACTGTATCCTTCTTTTTATTCTCTTTAGGCGTTGAAGGTACCTTATTTTGATTTCGTTTTAATTCATCAATCTCTTTCTGTTGCTGTTCAATTTTTTGTTGTTGAGCTTTTTCTTTTTCATTTGGCTGACATCCAGCAGTTATGATAAACGAAAACGACAATATTAGACACATAATGAGTCTCAACATCTTGTTCATTTCTTTTAGTCCCCTATTTTAATACTTAATCATGTGCAGATATGTGATATGTGCGAATGTTTGGATTATCAAATTCCCATTCAGGATCCCTAAATAACGAGTAATAGCGTCCTGTATCATTACAATAAAATTGGCCAAAATCTGTATTAAACGCTGCATCTATAGTGGACATTGGAGGATAACCTAACCCTGTTACTACAGCCATTGAAGCCATTATTGCTTCAATGGTTGTCTTTACCCCTGGTCTGCTTGAAATTAAAATATGTTCCATGTAACCACTGGCATTAGTGAAAATCTGGCCTAACCCATCACCACCATTAGGACCATAACCATAATAAAAAGTATATATGTAATATCCTTCATATTCTGTGTTATATTTCATTCGTGTAATTGTCGCTCCGTCAAAATAATTATTTTTGCAAAACTCATTGTATTTATCCACAAAGCGCTCAGCACCCATAAACTCATTTAATTGTATATCTTTTGCCAATGTCACATGCGGCACACTTACCAGCAACAAAAATGCTGCAAGCAACAAAATGACTGTTTTCTTCATATGCTAAACCCTCACTCAAAAATAGAATCCAAAACCTTTAAATAAATCCTTTGGCAACATTAAATACTTGTTGGGTCAAACTATCCCTGTATACCGGATAATCGCCAGTAGAAGGTATATTATCAATCATAAGGTTTCCCCACCATGTATTCCCCTGAAGATAAAATTTAGCTGTAGCAAAATGCTCTTCCTTGCCGCCGACTACAAATCTAACTCCATTTATTACAAGAAACTGATACTGAGAGCCAACAACACAGCTAGAGTCAACATATACCTGATATCCTTGATAATCACAAACATAATAATCTGCTGCAGCTGCTGTTTCTGGCGCACTACATAATATCAATGTTAATGCAAATAATACTCCGCTAAATAATAATTTGATTTTTTTCATACTCTAACCCCTTTTCATATCCCCTAATTATTTTGTACTAGCTAAAAACACTATACAATTAATCTCAAAATCACCCCAAACTAGCCTTCTCAGCCTTTATTTATTTCTTTCAGACTATTTTTATACTTAACAAAAATTATAGCACCATTGTCCCCCCCGCAAGACATCTGGTTATCCTTGGTGGATTTGTGGTTGGCGCAGTCTTGCGGACCGAAGTATCTACAAGCGCAAAAAAGCTGCTGCACAAGGAAGCAATATGCTATCCATGTACAACAGCTTTCAATTTTAGTAGCGAAGTAATATTCTAATCCAAAGGTCCTGTTTATTGACCCATTTTTATGTTATATGTTGTCTTCTACTTATTTATTCTACATGCCACCTAAAATACTATCCTGATTACTTTTCCCATAAACAAACCTCAATACAACTATTTTCTTGGAAACATCATCAACGATGTAATAAGCAATGTAGTTTTTTACCAAAAAATAACGCACATCATCACGTTTCAGAAACTCATTTTCTACAACCTTCCCAGCTCTAGGCTCCAGACAAAATTTGTCAATCTGATCGATAAACTCATCTGCTAAAGCTTTAGCCGCAACAACATTTCCCAAGTTAATTGAAATATAAGAAAGTACGTTATCAATGTCTGATTCGGCAGTGCCAGTCAATACATAATCATACTTTTCAGATGCCATATTTATCCCTCATCTTTTTAAGAGATTTTTTACCATCTACGACACGCCCTGCTTCATAATCAGCTATACCCTCATTTATCATACGTGCCTCATCTATTTTGCCCACTAAACGCTCATAATACTCAATATCCATTACTACCAACCGGCCATAACCATTCTTAGTAACAAACACAGGCTCATTTGACTCGGCACATCTTCGCTCTATCTCTACAGTGTTTTTTAAATCTCTCATTGGAACTATCTGCATAATTTCACCCCCAACGCAATATAGCCATATTTATATATAAATTATATCCAAAATTTAGCCACATCACAATGATTTATATTACTATCATACGCAAAAAGCTGCTGCACAAGGAAGCGATATGCTATCCATGTGCAACAGCTTTTTAATTTTATCCCAAATCCACCAGGGTTCGCTTGCGCTTGTCGAACATTACACCCTGGGTGTAGCCATAGCGTTTTACATAGTCAATGGCTTCGTCAATGTAGCTGCCGCAATCCTCCGGCTTGTGGGCATCGGAGCTGGTTATTATTGGCAAATCAGCCTTGGCGGCCAGCTTCATAAACTTGTAGTACGGGGTTATTTCCGCAATTGGATAACGGTACACTGTACCAGTATTTACATCAACGCACATATTGGCCTTCTTTAATGCCGCCACTGCCCTTTCCAGATATGGAGTGGCATCAAAGTAAGGAATCATGCGGTAAAGACGGATATTATATGGGTGCCCCAGCACATCATAAAGACCGCTGGTTACCATGTGCTCAATTTCCTGGGTATAGGCCTCGTAAATATCATCCAGAGTATGGTGGTTCCATTCCGCCATAATTTCCTCAGAATCATAGGCCCAGCCACGAATAAAATGAATGGAGCCTATGATGTAGTCAAAATCGTACTCCTTTAAAATCTCTGCCACCTGCTCCTGATTCCGGAAATTGCA
>DFHJ01000056.1:0-12617 GCA_002372665.1 Anaerovibrio lipolyticus | reverse complement strand
GTGTGCTTGAACTTATTGGACTTCAGCCACTGCTGCTGGAATTTTCCCACAAAGGAATCATCCAAAATCAAATCATCATAATACAGCTGCTTAAACTCCGGAAAGGTGTGGCTGTGTTCGGAGATACCGATTTCATCCAAGCCCCTTTTGGCTGCTGCCTCAAAAAAGCCCTTGGCCCAGTCCACATCATAATCGCCTTTTTCAAAATGCATATGATAGTCAAATTTCATACACGTTTCTCCTCTACCCCTAAAATACCAAAATATCTATTTATCTGAAACTCTCTTAAATCAAACCCTGCTTAATAAATTCCTTTATCTGATACATAACGCCGTGTTCTACATTGCTCTTGGTGGTAAACCTTGCCACCTTTTTCAGCTCAGGATAGGCATTTTCCATGGCATAGCTGTAATGTACCGACTGCATCATTTCATAATCGTTCATATAATCCCCAAAGGCGGCACATTCCTCAGGCTTAAAACCGAATCTTTCCTGAATGTGTTTTATGGCCCAGCCCTTGTTGATGCCAGGATTGAGTATATCCACCCAGTAGTTGCTGCTAAGTGACACCTGCTGCTCCGGTTCAAACTTGGTTAATACCGGCATAAGATTATGCTCTGCATCAAGGCCCTCACAATCCGCAAAGGCAATTTTGACAAATTCATCATCCACATCATCAAAGCTGTCTACAAAAATACTGTGGGTAAAGAAACGGCGGGCCTCGTGGATATATGGCTCCCATTCCTTTCTTACATAAGCATTTTTCTTGCCGCAAAGAATGGCAAAGATATGCTGCTTATCCGCTTCGGCAATTACACGATGTACCAAATCCATATCCAGGACTGAGGAACAAATCTCCTTTTCCTTGTATATGTTGAAGGCCCCATTTTCCGTCAAAAACATAAACTCGTTTTTATATTCACCCATCTGCTCCAAAAGGGCAAAATACTGGCGTCCGCTGGAAGGGGCAAAGATAACGCCACGCTTCTTCAGCTCTGCCATAACCTCCGGAAATTCCACTGGAAGATTGCCATTCTCATCCAACAGCGTCCCATCCATATCCGAAAAAATAATCTTTACCATAAAATCACCTGTGAATTACACTCTAAACGCAATATACTTTTAATTATAACAGTTAATCACAGTATTTCAATACACATATATAATATTAAGTGACTGTAGTAATCAGGGGAACTGTTTTAAATGCCAGCTATAGTATAAGTGAAACGGGGCAGAGGCTGTTGACTGAAGCATTAGGGCGAAGGGCGTTAATGAACTCTTTTTTGCCATGCTATGTAATTAATAGGCAAAAAAAGTTCTAGCCCTGAGACCCGAGCTGAAGTCAACAGTTTCTGACCTTTTTATAATAATAAAATGACAGGGAGCAATGTCTATGGCAATTAGGGCATGTTTAGGCTCATGACCGACGCTACAGACTATAGTCCCTGTTTGGTTCTTCAAATATTACCCCTTACGGCCGTGATAAAGACACCATGGCTCCTCTGCCATATAGTCCCCGTCATGGTAATATGCTGCCCTTGCCCGGCAGCCGCCACAGGCCTTCTTGAACTCACATTCACCGCAGCCACCCTTATATTCAAGGGTTCGCAAGGTATTCAGCACCTCATTATTCTTCCAAATCTCATCAAATGGAGTCTCCCGTACATCCCCCAGCTCCATGTTAAGGTATGCACATGGCTGGACCTTACCCCGTGGGCTGATAATACAATATGCAGTACCTGCCAGACAGCCCCGACGGAAGCGGGTCTTTACACCCATCTGGGCGGCAATGCGCATAAACTGTGGTGCACAGGTGGGCTTCAATTCTATATCCACCTCAGTCTGCTTCTTCATAATACGGGTAAGGGTTTCCTCATACTGCTCTGCCCGCAGGGATTCAGCCTCAATTGTCTTGGCCCGGCCCGTTGGCACAAGGAAAAAGAAATGGTGGGCCACAGCCCCCTCTGCCACAGCAAAATCAGTAATTGCCTCCAGCTCATGGTTATTCCATTCCATTACAGTGGTATGAATCTGGAAGGGCAGGCCCACGGCACGGCAGTTTCTCATTCCCTGTACAGCACCTTCCCAGGCCCCATCAAACTTGCGGAACTCATTGTGCTTCTTTTTGTCCATGGAATCAAGGGAAATTCCCATGCCCATAGCTCCTGCAGCCTTTAGCTTCTGAGCCATTTCCAAGGTAATCAGGGTTCCGTTGGTGCCAAATACACTGCGCAGGCCGAGAGAGGTGGCGTAAGAAACCAGCTCCAAAATATCTGGGCGGGTAAGAGGCTCACCGCCAGAAAATATCATTATCTTAAAGCCTGCTCTGGCAATCTGCTCCAGCAGGGTCTTGGCCTCCTCGGTGGAAAGCTCCTCCTCCGCCTTGCAGCCTGCCTCGCGGTAGCAGTGGTCACAAAACATATTGCAGGCATTTGTTACATTCCAGGAAACTATCATTATTTATTACCTCCGATAAGGCCAATTTCTTCATCAGTAAGATAGCAGGCAGGATCAGACTCCCAAAAATCCCCGGTACGGGCTTCTGCACGGGTTCTGAAATTGCCGTTGCAATTCTCAAGGAATTTACACTTGCTGCAGCGTCCCTTTAAGAGCTGCTTTCTATCCTTCAGACCTGCCATTATCGGATGACTTGTGTCAGTCCAAATTTCGCTGAACTTTTTATCCCGAACATTGCCAAAGGTATGATGCTGGGTAAACTGATCAGGATGGACATAGCCGAATGGATCCACCTCCCCAAAGGCAATACCGGAGCGGTTGCCGCCATTCATGGAAATAAATTCCTTTATCTGGGCGGCCAGCCTGTCATCTCCTGCAGCCAAAGCCTTTAGGTACATATAAACACCATCACAGTGATTATCTACAGTGAGAATTTCCTTCTCCAGGCCTCTCTCCTCAAAATCCTTGGTGCGGCGGATAATGATATCCATAGCCCGACGTGATTCCTCAGGAGTAACGTCCTCATCCATCATGGCATTGCCACGACCGGAATAAACAAGATGATAGAAGCATACACGATTAATATTTTCACGCTCAATAAAATCGAAAATATTATCCAGCTCCTGAATATTATGATGATTAATGGTAAAGCGAAGGCCTACACGCTGACCTACAGTAACGCAGTTCTGAATACCCTGCATAGCCTTCTCATAAGCACCGTCAACGCCACGGAACTTGTCATTTACGTCCTTTAAACCATCAAGAGAAATACCCACATATCCCACGCCAATATCCTTAATTCGCTGGGCCACCTCACGGGTTATAAGGGTACCGTTGGTAGAGAGAGTGGGGCGAACTCCCTTCTTCTGGGCATATTCTGCCAGCTCAAAAAAATCAGGACGAAGCAATGGCTCCCCACCGGAAAAAAGAAGCACAGGCACCTTGAAGTCAGCCAAATCATCAATAAAGCTCTTTGCCTCCTCAGTGGTAAGCTCATTCTGATACTTCTTGTTGTCGGAGCTCATATAGCAATGGCGGCATTTTAAATTGCAGGTCTTGGTGGAATTCCACACCACAACAGGCCCCATGCCCTCACCAGCACCATTTTTCTGAGCGTGGGCACTCTTTGTATATCTCAAGGAATCCCCATAATACTCTCTCTTAAACAACAGCTTTGTAACACTAATCATCTTAAAATCACCTAAATATAACCCTATATAAAACAATCACACACAATATTATTCTTTACTGCAGATTCCTGCCAAAAGCAAGGTCAGCTTCATTTCAATGTTCTTCTCAAAGGTCACTGGTATATGACTAAAGGCCGCCGCCTGAAACATAGAATGAAACATTTCCGCCATAATTTCCGGAGAAATATCATTTCTGAACTCCCCGCTGGCCTGCCCGGCCTTCAGAAGGTCAAGAAACTTTCCCATAAACTCCGGTGCCGGCATATCAATTTTATGCCCACCCCGGGGGTTCGACTGAGTCATGGCCCCGGTAAAGAGCAAAGGCAAAAGGTATCTGTTCTCTCCCACAAGTCTTGCAGTGAGCATTACCATTTCCTTGAGAATAACCTTGTAGCCAGGACTGGATTTCATCAATCCATAAAGCTCCTCGGACATGGTACCTGCAAAGCGGTTCAGCAAGCTAATGAGAATATCCTCCTTGGAATTAAAATAGTTATAAAAGGTTCCCAGCCCCATGTCCGCCGCATTCATAATGTCTGCAATGGAGGTGGCCTGAAAGCCCCTTTCACTAAACTGAATCACAGCTGCATTCAATATATCATTACGGGCCTTAATCTTTTTCTGCTCACGACGGCCCAGCTTTTCGCCACGATTTTCCTGTATCTCTGTATTATCTAAAGATTCTGGATGTCCTGCCATTACATTACCTCCTTAGATTCACAATTAATGAATCCAATTCACTTTTTAACAGCTTCCTAAGTATAACATAAAACAGCACAAAATAAAAGCGCAAAGCAAATGCTCTGCGCTTAATATTCAATGGTGACCCAGGAGGGACTCGAACCCCCGACCCCTTGATTCGTAGTCAAGTACTCTAATCCAGCTGAGCTACTGAGTCATGGTCGGCCTTAAATAACCAACACGAGTATATTACCTCAATATATGATATTTGTCAAATCTTTTTTGAGTTTTTTAAATCTCAGCTTTTTTCTCGCCATCAGAAACCAAGGCTCCACTGAGCTTTACAAATTCCGCATCAGCATCGGTACAGGTAAAAATACGCTGATGTTCCTTTTGAATAATCTGATTTTCCTCCGCAATACTGATGTCCAGCTGAAGGCGGTTGTTCCTATCCTTGCGGAAGGAATATTCGCCACGGGTACTGAGCCATTCATTAATCATTTCCAGATTCATAAAGGAGGCCTGCTTGTTGTATTCCTTGTATTCATCCGTAGCAGCAGCTGCTGCCTGTTTCATGTCAGAAAAGCTGCCTATCAAAAAGAATTCTGTACTCTTTTCGGTGGTCAGCAGCTTAGTTACAATATACGCCATTTTATCATCCTCTATTTATTCTTCCATGGTAGCAACCGTGACTTCTTCACATGGGTATGCTCCCAGCCCACTATTACCTCCAGGACAGAACCCGATACACATCTTGTCTTGGCTGAAATACTCATACAGTTTGCCGGCTTGGTGCTGGGATCAATCTCCGCAATCTTAAGGCCCGTACGTACAGGGCAATTATCGTGAAGCATACCTCTGAGTACACCGGAAATAGGGGTTCTTATCTCCAATACATGACCACCATCCACATGAAGGCGACCAATAACCTCATCCTTGTCGATAATATAAGCTGTAGGATGGCCTGCCTCCAGATAGCCGTCACATGGAGAATTAATAGAGTGGGAGGCCCTCATAATAGCCCTGGCCTCAGCTATATCCTTTTCCGGCAGTGCAATGCCATCGTGAAGAATACGCCCCAGATTATGTCCTCTGGCAGTTTCAATAACACAGGTCACATCCTGACCTGCCACAAAGCCAGGACCAATACCAATGGTCAATGGTGCCATATCCTTATTGGTGCCAAGATTGCGCTTAGCATAAATAGCATCCACCAGTACCTTTGGCTTAAACACCTTCAGGGATTCCAGCCCAGGATCCACCATGATAACCAGCTTGCCCTCTTTAAGCATTTTGCTGGCCTCCTTGGTGTCGTCAGCCTTATAACAGGTAACCCTTTCCACGGTGGTCTCGCCGTCATAAATAGCCTCTGAAAATACAATATTTCTACGAATGGCAGAGGGATACTGCTGCTCCAGCATCAGCACCTTATAGCCACAGTTATACAGACGATGGGCAATGCCTGTGGCCAGCTCACCGCCGCCCCTAATCATAATAAGTTGTTTCATTTCTTAGCTGTCCTCATATATACGAACCCGAAGCTTCAGCCCCCGGTCATCACAAATCTTCTGGCAAAGATCAATTTCCTGCTGATTTTCCACCTTTTCCACCACAGTCATTACCACATTTGGCACATACTCCTTGCAGTCCACAGCAAATCTCAGCATGGCATCAAAGGACTCAATACCATACTTGGCACGGGTCAGCTCCAAATAACGCTCCTTATTGGAAGCATTTAGGCTAATAGAAACCGTATCCAAAATCCCCCCGGCAAAATCACCGGCTGTACTACGCCCATACATCAAATCAGAAAGGCCGTTGGTATTAAGACGGGTTTTCACTTCAGGATGGGTGTCCTTGACATACTTTAAAAGCTCCACTACTGCATCAATACGGCAAGTGGGCTCACCAAAGCCGCAAAAAACAATTTCCGACACCATATCCCAGGGTAGCTCATCAAGAAGCGACTTAACCTCATGGACAGAAGGCTCTTCCTTAAGCCAAAGAGAGCTCTGCTCTGCCATTTCCTTCATATTTCGCAGGCAAAAGGTGCAGGCACAATTACATTTATTAGTGAGATTTACATATATTCCCCGCTTGCCCTCCGGCTGTTCCTTTAAACTGTCGGCCACTTGCAAATACCTGCCGCCGGCATGAGTTGCATAAACTATCATTTTTACCCCCACAATACCACAATTACGAAACTAATTATTATGACAGTGGCTACTGTCCATTATTTCAGCTCGGTCAAAAACTCCTCAAAGGCCAAGCCGTAATTCCATGGCAAATCCAGCTCACATGTGTATTCCAGAACCTTATTAATAAAATCAGCAGCCTTTATTACCGCTGTCTCCAAAGCTTCCCCGTTCACAAGGCTTCCCGCCACAATGGCAGCAAAGGCATCGCCGGTGCCGGAGCGGTCATCCCCCACCTTTTCCTTCTTGATAATGCCCTGAATACCTTCTTTTTCAAAAAGATAATTTTTTATGTGGGTATCATCACTAAGTCCCGTTATTACCACCTGCTTAGGGCCACGGTCAGAAAGGGCCTTGGCCATTTTAGCCAGTTCTGCCTCACTGATTCTGCCATTTTCTGGATATTCCACATCCAACAGCTGACAGGCCTCTGTGAGATTAGGGGTGACCAAATCAGCCCATTTTAAAAGCCGGCGCATTTCCCGGCACATTTCAGGGGTGTATGATGAATAAAGCCGTCCATGGTCCCCCATTACCGGGTCAACCATAACCCGGGTATTATCACCCTTGAACCGGTGGATAAAATCCTCCACCAGATTAATCTGATCCAGACTTCCCAAAAAGCCTGTGCAGATACCATCGAATTCTATTTTATGCTGGGCCCAGCTGTCCATATAAGGAGTCATGCGCTGGGTATAATCATCAATAAATGGATTTTCAAAGCCGGTATGTACAGATAATATAGCCGTGGGTAACGGACAGGCCTGAATCTTCATGGCGGAAATCAGTGGCAGCTCCACGGTAACGGAGCATCTGCCAAAGCCCGTAATATCATTAACCAACGCAATACGCTTCTGCCTTTTCATGCAACATCTACCTTCTATCATCTGTCATACAAAAATCATTTCACTCGTCTAAGGTGGGGCCCAGTTCGTCTTATCAGCTTAGGCTCCCTTCTCAGGGCCTCCCGAATAAGCTCCTTTTCCTTTATCATGGTTGTCTGTCTGCTGATGTTAACCAGAATTCCTATGGCAAAAAGGGACATAACCAGAGAGGTACCACCATAACTGATAAATGGCAACGGCACACCAACAACTGGAATCATGCCACTAACCATAATGAGATTGGCCACAGCCTGCCCTCCAATAAGGAGCAATACCCCCACAGCCAGCATCTGACCATACATATCCTGGGCCTGCTTGGCAATAGCTGCCGCATAACGGCAAAACAGCATATATACTATCAAAATGGCCAAAACCACAAAAAAGCCCATTTCCTGGCTAAATACCGCAAAGGCGAAGTCCGTATGGGCCTCCGGCAGATAATCATATTTGCTGAGTCCCTGACCAATCCCCATGCCAAAAAGGCCACCGGAACCAATTGACATCAGTGACCTTACCGTCTGATAGCCCTGATCCTGAGCATAGGGCCATGGATCATAGGTAACCATCAGGCGCTCCAATCGGTATGGCTGCATGTAAATCATAAAGCCCACCAGTATAAAGGCTCCCAAAAGCAACCATTTTATCTTGCTAAAATGCAAGCCCCCCACTATAAGCATCATTATAGGGATGCCCATAACAATGCAGGCAGTACCCATATCCGGTTCAACATAAACCAACAGGGCCATGACTCCCACCACGCCCAGCTGACGATTGAAGAGATTGACCTCCTTGCCCTGTCCATTTCTGAAGGAAATATAATAGCCAGCCAGCATAATACTTACCAGCTTGGCAAATTCCGCAGGCTGGAAGGAAAAACCCGGAAGGGGAATCCAGCGACGGGCACCATTAACAGGATCCGTAAAGAGCAGCACCACTAAAAGGCAAGCCATCAATATAACGGTTACCGGCATTATCAAAGAACGCCATTTGTGGTAATCCACCCTGGCTCCCACATAGCATAAAATCAGCCCAAAAATCATGCTGACAGCGTGCCTTAACAAAAATGCATAAGGACTCCCATAGTCCCTTTCAGCCATAACAAAGGTTGAACTGAACACATTAAAAAGTCCTGCAATAAGCAATATTATCACCATAGTCATAATGGCTTCATGGTTGTTTTTCCATAATTTGACGCCTTGTCTGCGCGGTGTCAGTGGCTCTACTTTACTCAAGGGAAGGTTACCTCACAACGATTAATTTTTTCACCAAATCCACTAAATTTACGCTCATACTCAGTCATAATATTGTCCGGTCTATTTTCCGCATGAAGGTCAAAGGACACATCATTCACCTGAAGGCCGGCCTCCTCAAACTGCTCCAGGGAGAAATCAAAGAGGGGACGATTATCTGTCTTAAACACCAGCTTTCCCGGGTGCTTAAGCAGCTTGGAATAGCGCTTCAAAAAGCCCACATGGGTAAGGCGACGCTTGGCATGTCTTGCCTTTGGCCATGGATCACAGAAATTGATGTAGAACTGATCTACCTCGCCCTCAGAAAAAATCGTCTCAATATTATTAATATCAAACACCAGAAGCTTCACATTGGTAATGTCCAGCTCCCGAATTTTTTTTGCAGCCATGTAAAGCACATCCTGCTGTGCCTCAATGCCAATGAAATTTATATCAGGATGACGAAGAGACATCTGACTAATAAAGTCTCCCTTGCCGGTACCCAGCTCCACATGAAGGGGAGCCTGACGGTCAAACACCTGGGCCCACTTACCCTTCTGCTCCTCAGAGGCCGGGTTATCCTTAGGAAACACGAAATCATCAAAATCATGAATAGCCTGGTCAACCCAAGGCTTTCTACGTAAACGCAAACTTATCGCTCCTATTCTATATTAGTATTGCAGTACCAGCTATTAGTATTGCAGTGCTTGCTATTAATATTGCAGTACCAGCTGGCAGTTAATTCTCGCTCGGTTCCGCTGCTAAAACTATTTTTTATTTTTAATTAGCATTGGTAAAAATCCAAACTCGCTTCGCTCAAACAATGGATATTTTCCCAATGTGTAAGATTATAAAAAATAGTTTATTAACGCACCGAAACCTAATGCTCGAATCAATCTGCCAGCTGTTTGAGCAATAAGCTGGTGGATTGAACATTTAGTCACGGTACGTTAAGAAACTTTTTGTTGCTATACCTTAATAATAGTGGAAAAAATCATGTGTTTGATTTAGATTTAGTTATGATTTTTTACACTATATAAATGCAAGAAAAAGTTTTAGTACCGGGACGACGTGAAAGCCACCAGCTCATTGCCACTACATAGCAATTTACTTCTTCTCAAACCCATACTTTTTCAAATACCGATAAAGTGTAACACGACTTACGTGAAGGAGATTTGCCATACGGGATACATTGCCTCCCGCAGCCTTCCACGCCTTTACGAAAATATCCTTGTCTTCCTTCCACTTATTATCAGGCTTCACATCCCCCATGAGGTTAATGTCCTCAGGTCTGATAACGCCATCTGTGGTCTTGAAAAAGGCCACCTCCAGCACCCCCTGAAGCTGCTTGATATTCCCCGGCCAATCATAATTGGTAAGGATATTCACAGTTTCCTCCGCAATGGTCTTTTGCGGCATCTGATGCTGACTGGCCAGCTCATTTACGATATGAACTGCCAAATCCCGTATATCCTCCCGACGGTTTCTCAGGGATGGTATACGAATCACACTTCTCGAAATAATATCATATAATTCTCTTGCAAACAAGCCTCTTTCAGTAAGACGCTTCAAATCGCTGTCGCATGCCCCCACAATGCGCACATCAATAGAACGGTCCACATCCTCACCTACACGGTTGGACTGGGATGTATTGAGGGCTGCTGCCAACTCTATGGCAATATTTTTCGGCATTTTCTCTATTTCATCAATAAAGAGAGTACCACCGGAAGCCAGCTCCAATTTACCCGGGTGGCTGATTTCCGAATTAAGGGCCACACCAAAGAGCTCCTGTTCCAGAATTTCCGGAGTGGTATCACCACAATGAATGGTAATAAGTGGTCCTGCTGCACGAGGGCTGGCCTGATGAATACCATGGGCCATACGCTGCTTGCCCGTTCCCGCTTCCCCCTGAATCAACATGTGGTGCTTATTTCTGGCGATGCGTAGAGCCTTATCCTTAATGGAGCTAAAGTTGGTACCTGCACTTACCAAGGAATTCAGACTGTATTTTGCTGTAAAGCCTGCCGCATGGGCCACCAAAGTACGCAAATCCTCAATAGGCATAGACACTGCTACCACACTGTGAACTGTTTCATCTCCGTTGTAATCCAAAGGCACTACGGTGGTAATATCCTCGTAGGTCTTGGCCTGGGTAATCCAAGTCACCTCTTTATTGTAGGAAGGTACACCTTTAAATCCGCGATATATAGGAGTGTGACGATAATTCATTATAACCTCGTTAAGGTTGGTCTTCACCTCATTATTATCCTGAGGCTGAGCGCCAATCCCCATGAGACGGCTCATACCCAGCTTATTGGCATAGGCCACCTCATCTCCCGCCATAACATGATATACCGCAAAAGGAGTTGCATCCAATATAGCCTCCTGGGCCTTGATGCGGGTAAACTGATGGAGATAAACCTCCAATGACTCCTTAATGGTGAGGAGCATGGCAATAATAGCATCCTGAGGCATATCAGTTTGTTCCACCGCCACCAGAGAAATAATATACTGCAGCTCATTATCCACAATTATAGGTGCTGAGCAGGCATCACTTTGCTGGCATTCTGCTGCCCACATCTCAGGGCCAAAGAGCCAAAATGGTGCCCTGTGCTCGTAAGCAATACTAATGGAGGAAGTACCAACCTCCTCAATGCCCACCCGAACCCCCTCAATTTCACCTGGGGTCATCTGATAAAATGGCATTGAATAGCTCTTTAACACAGTGCAGTTTGCATCCAATATAAGCAGGCTGATATTGTATTTCTGGAAGAATTCCCGAACATTGCCACTGATATCCTCCAAATACTTTATAGCGGGGCCATGGAGCTTTTGAGCCTCCTTCAGCTCAGCCTCAGAAAGGTGCTTGGCTGTGGACATTTTATCCGATGGCACCTTTAAGGCAGCACTTTTTTCCCAGGACTTGGCCACCCAAGGATGTACATTAGGATCTATTTCTCCTGTTTCGATAAATCTATGGTAATATGCTTCCAGCTTTTCACGACTGCGACGTTCCCTAATCATAAAGCTTTCACTCCCCAATCTATCATAATAAGTTAGTTCAAAAGTAAAACGATTCTAAAACTATACATATACACCTATTTTAGCATTAGTGATTTTTCTCTGCAAATTTTCCGACCTAAAAGTTACAATCAAACCTCAATTCTATCCTATATAATGTAATATTTTTTTTGGTGACTTTTTTCAAGGTATTAATTATGATATAATTTCATTGTCTGTACAATAATGTATTAGAATAAAAAAGGAGAATGGTGGTTTATAGATGTCTACTCAATATAAGAAAATTCAGAAGAATTTGTCCCCGGCTGCTGATAGTGCAAACAGCAAGTCCAATATGAAGCCAAAGGCTTCCAGGGATTTGCTTCTTCTCATCATGATTGCCCTTACTATGTTCGTTATGGCTTTGGGCTGGCAGGCCCTTGATCAGATTGGCGTGGCTATGTACACCTGCCTTATGATTGGTATGGTTGTGGTATACATTAACCGTCACGGCAACTTCACCGACAAGGTTCACAGAATTTTGGTGGGCGTAAGCATGGGCACACTCTTTGCTTCCGTTGGTCTCTTAGGCCTCAGCGTATACATGCAGTATTTTGCATAATAGCGTCAATTCAAATCGGCTTTCTTCGGGGAGCCGATTTTTTACTATAAAATTTTAGTTAATCAAATCTGAAAAATGAAGATGTACTTTAGATTTCATGTAAGGGCTGATGAAAGCCCGTATGCTTTCATCTTGCTTATTGCAATTTTAAACGTAAAAGGGGCTGTCGCATTTGATGATTTTTCACCAAAGCGGCAGCCCTGTTATTATGTCCTTCTTTTATTATTTTGAATAAATGTCCATAGCAGCTTAATTCACGGCACAACAAAAACACCGTTTATATGATGACGGTGTATATGATGAAATCAGGCTGCTGTTTTTAAATCATATAAATGCAGTCCAGTTCTTCCGGCCTTTAC
>DFHJ01000108.1 GCA_002372665.1 Anaerovibrio lipolyticus | reverse complement strand
ATTTTTCTTCTTTAGAAGAAAAAACTTCCAATTAGCGTTTCAACGAGCTGGTAGATGTGCTCGCCAGCTATTGTAGTTTGTTTTCCCCCACCTAAAGTGGAAGGGGACATATAAAAGCTCGTTATCAGGTGTGATTTTATTATGAAAGGAAAGTGCAAAAAAATGGTAGTAAATGGAATTGATGTAACAGTAAAGGGACTGAATGATGTCAGTGAGCAGGAAATCATAAGCTACATCGACATGCTGGAGGAAGAAAACGATGAGAATCTCAGCAGCCTTACCATTTCTCCTGCAGAGGATGGCTCCGTAGCCCTTGATTATGTGTTACAGCCTGCAAAGTTTGAGCGTATCCGTCGCATCACCGGTTATCTGGTTGGTACTATTGATCGCTGGAACAATGCCAAGCGTTCCGAGGAGCATGATCGCGTAAAGCATGGCCTCAATTAAGATTGCCGGTACTGTCGATGATTCAGTTGTAGACGGTGAAGGATACCGTTTTACCATCTTCACCCAGGGGTGTCCCCACAACTGCATTGGCTGCCACAATCCCCAGACCCATGATTTTGACGGAGGTCATGTGGAGGATACGGATAATATACTGGGGACTATTTTGGATAATCCGCTGCTGCAGGGCGTAACCTTCAGTGGAGGCGAACCCTTCTGCCAGCCGGTACCATTGGCTGATTTGGCTCGCAATATTCATCAGCATGGTCTGGATGTCTGGTGTTACACCGGCTATACCATAGAACAGCTCTTAAAGGGAACCCCACAGCAGGTGGAACTGCTGAAGGAGCTTGATGTTCTGGTGGATGGCCCCTATCAGGAATGGAAGCGTGACATTTCCCTCAGCTTCCGTGGAAGCAGCAATCAACGGGTTATTGATGTACAAAAAACATTAAAAGGAAACGACATCGTATTGTATGATGTATAGTAGTAATTTGGCGGGGAGCCTTTTCCCCGCTTTTTTGTTTTCACTTTTTTCAGTGTCCTTCTTCCCCTTTTTCTTGCAACTTTTTGTTGCCTGCGTTGACACCCTTTTTTCCAGATGCTACACTTTAAGACAAATCACGTAATTATGCAAGGAGAAACATACATGGCAGAAGAAGGAAAAGTAACTACCGTAGAGGAAATACTGGAAAATACCACCATTGCTGACGTTTATAAGGCTGCAAAGCAGCTTGATGGTGTGGCAAAGAAAACAAAGCTCATTGAAAGCCCTTTTTTCTCTGATCTTTGTGGCAACAACGTTTATCTAAAGCCGGAGAACCTGCAGAATACCGGTTCTTTCAAGCTTCGTGGGGCCTACAACAAAATCAGTCAGCTCAGCGATGAGGAAAAAAAGATTGGTGTAATTACTGCTTCTGCCGGTAATCATGCTCAGGGAGTGGCCTTTGCGGCACAGAGGTTAGGAGTAAATGCAGTTATCTGTATGCCTGCCACCACCCCTCTTTTAAAGGTGGAGGCCACCAAGGCCATGGGGGCTGAAGTTGTACTGCATGGTGACAGCTTCGATGATGCCTATGCAAAATCCCTGGAGCTGCAGAAGAAAAAGGGATATGTGTATATCCACCCATTTAATGACAAGCAGGTTCTATTGGGTCAGGGTACTACTGCCCTGGAGATTATTGACCAGCTGAAGGATGTGGATGCCATTCTGGTACCAATCGGCGGTGGTGGCTTTGCCAGTGGCGTAGCCCTGGCCACCAAGGCGGTAAATCCTCATGTGAAGGTAATTGGCGTTGAGCCTGAGGGAGCCGCCTGCATGGAAAATTCCTTTGCCCGCGGACAGGTTTCCAGCCTTTCCTTTGTGGAAACTGTGGCTGACGGCTGTGCTGTAAAAACCCCTGGTGACCTTACCTACGCCTTCTGTAAAAAGTATCTGGACCAGATTATTACTGTTTCCGAAATGGAAATCATGTCTGCCCTCCTTTCCCTTATCGAAAAGCATAAGCTCATTGCGGAGGGTGCCGGTGTACTTAGCCTTGCAGCCCTTAACAAGCTGCCATTCAAGGGCAAGAAGGTGGCAGCCATTATCAGTGGCGGCAACATTGATATCTCCACAATTTCAGCCCTTATCGACAAGGCACTTATTGCCAGAGGCCGTGTATTCTGCTTCTCCGTGCTTCTACCGGACAAGCCTGGCCAGCTGGTAAATGTGGCCAAAATTATAGCAGACAACAATGCCAATGTTATTAAGCTGGATCACAATCAATCCAAGGTTACTGACAGCTTCAAGAAGGTAGAGCTGGAAATTACCGTGGAAACCAACAACCACGACCACATTCAGAAGCTCACCAAGGCCTTAAATGATGCTGGTTATGATGTGGTTAAGGTTTTCTAAAGTTTTTCTAATCTGATTTTAATCTGGATGTTCTATAAAATTATTGTCAAGTATTTTTTAGTAGTTTATCCACATTTTTTCGCAAAAGTGGATAACAATGTGGATAACTTGTGTTTTTAGTTGAATAAATTGTGACTTATCCACAGAATTCTGTTGTTAAACAAGTTACTTTTAGAAAAGTGGTGATTGCTCCATGATAACAAACTGGTTATCCCTAAAAAGGAAGGCACTGACTGCAGGCGTAGCACTGGCAACGGTATTTACCCTTAATTCCGGCATAGCTATGGCCCAAACCCTTACCATGAATTCATCCGGACCGGAGGTGGTGGCAGTACAGCAGAAGCTGAAGGACCTGGGCTACAACATCAAGAAGGTTTCCGGTGTTTACGACAACAGCACCAAACGGGCGGTTCTGGCCTTTCAGCGGGACAATAAAATTAAGCTCAGTGGCAATGTGGACGAAAAAACCATGAAGGCCATTAACACTCTCAGGCCGGGGGCAGTGAAAGCTGAAAGCCCAAAGCCTGCAGTAAAACCATCCACTGATACAAATAGCAAAACCGATAAACCGGCTGCCGCTACAAAACCAAAATATGTTCCGGAAAGTCAGCCATTTTTGCCAAAGAGCAAGGTAAACGGAATTATCGCCACGGCAAAGAAATATATTGGCGTAAAATACGTTTCCGGTGGCACCACCCCAAAGGGCTTTGACTGCTCCGGCTATGTCCAGTATGTTTTTAAGCAGAACGGCTTTACTGTACCACGTACTGCAGATGTGCAGTATAAGCTGGGAAAATACGCTCCTGTCAGCAAGCTGGAACCAGGCGACCTGGTATTCTTCCACACCGACAGTTCTGCCGGTGTCAGCCATTGCGGCATCTATTTAGGTAACGGCAAATTCATCCATGCTTCCTCCAGTAAGGGTATCCGCATAGACGAGCTTTCCAATGAATATTGGAAGAAGGCCTTTACCGCAGGAAAACACATCGTAAAATAATAAAACAGCACTTATTGTTTTTATTTTTCCACACTAAAATCCCCATCAACGGATACACATCCATTGATGGGGATAACTTTTTATGCTATGAAAGCTTATTTACTGCTATTTGCCAAAGAAACCAGCTGGGATGCAGTCTCAGAAAGGGAAGTGAGCTCCTGGGCCACATCAGAAATAGCAGCGGACTGCTGACCAACGATATTGGAGGTAGCTTCACCCTTGGCAACGGTTTCCTGAACGGACTCACCAATGCGGTCAGTGAATTCCTGAATCTTGTCTACAGTCTCACGGGAGCTGTCAGCCAGCTTACCGATTTCCTCGGATACAACGGCAAAGCCTGCACCTGCAGTACCTGCACGGGCTGCCTCGATGGAAGCGTTAAGACCAAGGAGACGGGTCTGCTTGGCGATATCGCGGATAAGAGAGGTAAACTCGTTAATCTTACCAGAAATATCGGATACGTTCTGAATTTCAACATTCAGACCCTTCTGGTTATCATTTACATCATTGGCAGAAGCTGCAAGCTCCTCCATTGCTGCGGAGCAATGAAGAACGGCGTCATTAATGGAGCTGGCCAAGGTCTTAAGGCGATACTCCATATAGCCAATATTGGAAAGAGTAGTAGCCATAAGGAAAAGGCAATCAGCAGCCTGCTCCAGACGAGCCTTTGGAACGATCTGAATCTTGCGAACAGCCTCAACGTACTTTTCCGGGTCCACGTTAATTTCCCGTGCATAATTGCGGAACTTTTCCTCATTTGGTGGAGCAGTTAAAATCTGACCGCCCAAAATGGAACCAATCTGCTTGCCATTGAGAAGAATAGGAGCACCAAAATCCATGAGGCCAGCATGACACTCATATACAGATGGACGACCGGTTCTGGCTGCGGTCTCACCACCACGCTTGTCGCACTCCTCACAACGGCGACAGCCTTCTCTGGAATCACGGGTGTACTTCATACAAAAATCTGACCAGTCAGTAGGTCTGGTAATTGGTTTACCCTCTGCATCAACAGTTACTGCTGTCATACCTACCGCACGAGCGAATGTATCCTGGAATTTCTGTAAGAAGTCCATGTCAAAAATATCCTGCACGCGAATATTCTCTAAATCTGCCATAAATAAGCACCTCTCCTTGTGAAGTTTGTTTTTAACACACGATAAATTGATCTCTCAAATTTCGTCAAAAGATGGATGATACCATTATACCTTTAATGATTAGTTTAGACAACTAAATTATATATGATAAGCTTCAACTCCCTGGCCTGTCCACTGGGGAATGAATTCCTCCCGTGCCGCCCCGGATTCCTGCACAAAGCATCTGGTAAAACCTAAATCCAGTGCATAATCCACCACAGAATCATACTCAAAGGTGGTCAAGGTTCGTTTAAGCTTTGGGTGGGCAAGGGCTTTGTAGGCTGGAGTATACTGATTCATTATGCTCACCATAATGCTGTCACCAAACTCTTCCCACAACCATTTCAACAAAGCCATACTGTCCTTTCGGGCTCCAGGCAAAACCATATGCCGTACCAGCACCCCCTTTTGGAGTATACCGCCCCTTTCAACAGCAGCTCCTGTCAGCTGAACCATTTTTTTGATGGCCCTGCTGGCCACCCGAAAGTAATCCGGTGCTTTGGAATACTCACCGGCCAAAGCTTCCGAATAATACTTCAAATCCGGCAAAAACACGTCCACCATATCTCCAAGTAAATCCAAAGTGGAGATATTTTCATACCCACTTGAATTATACACCACGGGCAGTGAAAAACCCTTCTTTTTTGCGAAAAATAATCCGCTAATTATTTGAGGAACGTAATGGGTAGGCGTAACCAAATCAAGGGTTGCCGCTCCCCGCAGCTGCTGCTCATAGAAAATTTCCCCCAAGCGCTCATCAGATACCTCAATGCCCTTATGACCGTGACTAATCTCGTGGTTCTGACAAAACATACAGCGAAGGCTACAGCCGGAAAAGAAAACCGTTCCAGCCCCCTTTTCTCCGGCAATTACCGGCTCCTCCCATGGGTGAAGGCTCACCAAAGCCACCTTGGCCTTAAGGCCTCCTCCACAAAATCCCATGCCCCTTACGCGATCAGCGTGGCAAAGGCGGGGACACAGGGTACAGTCTGCCAATAAATCCCCTGCACCATTATCCAAAATGCCACTCATTTTTTTGCCTCCATCAGACTCTCATCCAATATATTGCCGTATTTGGGCAGCCACCAGGAAATAGAGCGAACCGTATCACAATATATCTGCATTTCCAGCACATCCATTGGCTCTGCCCCCCCGTTGGCATCAATAGGAATTGGCTGGAGGGGATAAATATCCGCTTCACCGTAATAATCCCTTGTGAACCACACGGCATAATTGACCCCCATGGTATTATGGCGGGTAAGGCTGGAGCCTATGGACATATACTTAAAGCCCTTAGGGGCTATCATTTCCAAAATAGTCGGTGCAATGTCTATCTGGCTTCCCGCTGCCTTTGGAATCATCAGATTCGGGGTTACCCCCTTGCCAGTAATGATAAAAGGCACACCATAGCGCTCATAAATGCTAGGTGTCTTGTCGATGTTATATCGCTCAGCATGATCACCTACCACCAAAACCAAACTGTCAGGATACTTTTCCTTGACGGCTTTGATAAATTTTGCCATTTCCCGGTCCGCATACCAAAAATGCCCCAGCTGATTAATCAGCTCAGCATCTCCCTTGACCTCCTCAGGCAGACCGGCAATAACCTGCTGGGAATCAAAGCCCTTGGATGACAGCTCCACATTAAACGGGGAATGGTTGGAAACATTAAGAATCACATTAAAGCTGTCCTTTTCAGGCTCAACGCCCTCCAGCACCGCCTGATAAAGGTATTCGTCATCAACCCCCCATACACTGCCGGTGGCATTCTGAGGCATACTGCCCTTGCCCCGAAAATGGTCAAAGCCCTGGGACAATACGAATGGCTCTATCCTTTCCCAGGTGGCAGGCCCGGCGTACCACATGGTGGTATCGTAGCCCAATTCCTTCATCTGTGGGGCAATGGAGGTTGGATAAGGAGCCTCAAAGGACTCAGGCATAGTTGTAAGATACAGATTGGCATCCGCCAGCCCCGTCACAATACCAGTTACAGCAGAAACGGTACTGCCCCCATTAGGCAAAAATGCCGGACAATAGGCCGTATCCTGTTCCTTGATAACAGACCTCATACCATCGGCGATATGAAGATTTTTGTATTTATCCAGCAGAGGCCAGTTGGCGTAGCTTTCAGAAACTATTAAAAAGATATGCTTTGGCTTCTCAATCTGGGGACCCTGGGCCCTTCTGGTGATATAATCCTCCAGATTATTGCTGTCCGGGTTCTTGCCCACCATGTGAGCTGCCAGCTCCTGAATCTGCTGAGGAGTAAAATCCAACCCCTCAGAGGACAGCAACCGCCCGTTCATGCGATAGCCACGATAAATGGCCTGATAATCGTCCAAAATAGCCTCATTCAAAAAGGCGTCCTTGGTAATACCCGCATTTTCCCAGCTGACAGAATTTTCCCAGCTAAGGCTGCCACCGAAGAATACAAGGCGGGCCACCAAATAAAAGACAGCAATTACCAATATTTTCTCTGCCCAAACACCGACCTTTCCCCATGACTCCAGCTTCCCTTTTATCCCCAGATGCTCCGTAAACTGAAGCTCAATAAATTTATTAAGGAGCCACCACACCACAAAAGCCACCAGCAAAGCCCCCGCCAGTCTTAGTGGCAAATTAAATTCCTGCACAAGAGATACGAAAAGGGCATAAACATCATCGTTAGCAGTATTAAACAGCATCTGATGAAATCTTGAATGGAACTGATGGTAATAGGGTATACTGGCAAAGAACAATATCATGGTAACAGCCGCCGTTGCTGCGCTTAATACCTTAAAGATTATTTTACCACCTTTTCTGCTGAAAACAGCAGCCACAGCTGATGGCAATCCCACCACCATAGTCATAAGACCAGCCGTCTGTATACTTAAACGGGTCCCTCCGAAAAGGGCCAGCCAGATATCGGCAGAGCCTGCATCAGCACCCATGTAATCCTGAAGGAGGGCGATAAATATCACGCGGCAAAGAGAAAGGACTGAGAGATAAAAAAGAAATACCTTCAGCCCCTTGATTATAAGATTATAATAATTATTCCAGTCCTTGAACTGGTTTGTATTACTATTTGTCATATTACTTCCTTGATGAAACGATCTTATGGCACAATAATGTCCACGCCATAGTCAGCAGCCGCCTTGCGGATTTTTTCATCTGGCAGGGCGTCAGTAATTAGGCCGGACAGGGTGTCCAAGGTGGCATAATTGTAATTGCCATCGGTGCTGAGCTTCTTGGCCTCAGCCACAACGTAGGCCCGCTTGCTCACCCGAATAATACGGGATTTGTTGATACCGTCCTCAATATCGTAGGTGGATACGCTGTTTTCCATTACATCCACACCTACGGCCCCTACAAAGGCAATATCCGGCTTCAAATGGGAAATGAAATCCATGGTCATGCCGCCCCAGAAGCCATCACGGCTCTTGTTAATCTTGCCACCGGCAAAGATAACGCGAATCCTTGGGTGACGGGCCAAAATAATCAGAATATCAATCATATTGGTAACAATAGTAAGCTCCCGCTGGTCCTTTATCAACAACTCCGCAATGGCCAGATTGCTGGTGGAAATATCCAAAAAAACCATATCGTGCTCGTGGATGAGCTTAACTGCCGCCTGGGCGATGCGACGCTTGGCATCCACATCGGAGCCCTTGTGCTTGCTGACCTCTATGGCATGAATATTCTCTCTGATAGCCACTGCACCGCCATAGGTTCTCTTAAGGCGGCCCTGCTTTTCCAGTGCCCCCAAATCCTTACGGATACAATCGTCTGTAACATTAAACTTGGCGCTAAGCTCCTTAACCCGAACCTTGCCCTCGGCATTAAGCAAATTCATTATGCTTTCCTGGCGCTCTTCCAAAAACATCTATCCCACGTCCTTACA
>DFHJ01000132.1 GCA_002372665.1 Anaerovibrio lipolyticus | reverse complement strand
TTCCGTTACCAAGTCAGCCATATCTATTATTTCCTCTTTGGCATCACGGCCGGTAAGTACCACGTGGAGCTCAGCAGGACGCTTGGCAAGCAGAGCCTTCACATCCTCAACAGCTATCAGCTCAAACTTCACTGCATAGTTTATTTCATCAAGGATTATAAGGTCATAGCTGCCTGATTCAAAGGCTTTCCCCGCTTCTTTAAGTGCCTCTTTAGCTGCCTCAATGTGCTCTTCCTTATCATCAGTGTTTCGCTGAAAGCCCTTGCCAAGCCTTCTTAGCTCAATACGGCCGTCTATTTCCCCCAGTTTTTTGATGGTTTCAATTTCTCCGTATCTCCAGCCACCTTTAATAAACTGTAAAATAAGAACCCGAAGCCCATCCCCCCAGGCTCTCATGGCAAGGCCCAATGCCGCCGTGGTTTTTCCTTTTCCATTTCCCGTATGGATAATAATTAAGCCATTTTTTTCTTCCATAGCTTCTTCTCCACTTTGTTAAACACGTGAATATACAGCCCTACAATTACAAATACAGTAACGCTCCAGCTTATTGGATATACCGCCATCAGCACCTCAAAGGTTGGATATTCTGCAAAGACGGTATAAACGTAAAAAATACGGAATACGCAAACACCCAGCATACAGGCAATGGCCGGAACCAGTGAATAGCCCACGCCACGCATGGCCCCACTAAGGGTTTCAATAAATATATTTATTACCTCAAAGGTTAGTATATACCGAATACGGATTGCGGCGTATTCCAAAACTGCCGGATCAGCCGTAAAAATCTCTGATAAAGGATAAGCAAAGACAGCAAAAGCAATACTAATAGAACCCGTAATAAGGGTACTGATGCCAAGGGTTACCTTGATTACTCTACGGCAGCGGGCAATATTCTTTGCACCGTAATTCTGCCCCACAAAGGTGGTAGCCGCCTGAGAAAATGCCTGCAAAATAAAGAAGCCCGCAAATTCAAAATTAAGGGCAACTGCGGTGGCTGCCACCACTTCTGCACCCAAATTATTTAAAGCCACCTGAATAATAACATTGGAAAATGAGAATACCATGCCCTGAAAGCCTGTCGGCAAGCCCACCTTGCAAATATGGATAAGGATAGCTTTATCAACCCACAATTTATCAAATCTTAACTGCATTGGCCCCTTTTCATTATGAAGCCAATAAATCATCAAACTGGCACTGGCACAGCTGGCCATTACAGTGGCAATGGCAACACCTTCCACAGCCATCCCCAACTGGATAACAAAAAACAGATTCAAAAGTACGTTAATTGTGCCTGCACAGAGCATGGCATAAAGGGGACGTTTGGTATCTCCCTTGGCCCGTAAAAGGGAGGCACCAAAGTTATATACCAGCATAATGGGCACGCCACCCATTAGAATACGAAGGTACAGTACCGCCTGCTCCATAATATCCTCAGGGGTATCAACCATGCGCAAAATATCCGGGGCAAAATACACACCAAAAACGGCCAGTACAATACCACTGGTAATGGCCAACACAATTGATGTATGAATGGTCTTTTTTATGCGCAGATAATCCTTGGAGCCTATACGCATGGCACAAACTACATTTGCACCGATGGAAAGACCGATAACGAGGTTCAGCATAAGATTGATGACAATAGCATTGGCACCAACTGCGGCCAAGGCTTCCTTGCCCACAAACTGACCTACCACAGCAACATCCGTTGCGTTGAACAACTGCTGCATAATACTGGTACAGGCAAGCGGGATGGCGAATTTCAATATCTTATCCCAGATACTGCCCTCCAGCATATTTATACTTCCTAAAGCCAAATTACTTCTCTTCCTTTAAATGTTCTTCTAACTTATCCATAATTTCAAAGGCCTGATCCTCGGTTACAAGGATTTCCCGTGGCTTGCTGCCCTGCGGTGGGCCCACAATCTTTAACTGCTCCATGGTATCCAGGAGTCTGCCGGCACGGGTAAAGCCAATGTGATAACGGCGTTGGAAGCTGGAGGCAGAAGCATTACCTGTCTGCATAACCAGTTCAACAGCCTGACGAAGTAATTCATCAACACTGCTTTTTACCTTGCTGTTATCACCTTCACCGCCGTCGGCCTCCTGCTCAGCCTTGTTGGTAAAATCAATAATCTCCTGATTAATCTCCAGCTTATGGCCCTGCTGCTTGATACGTTCCACTAACAATTCAACATCAGCATCACTTACAAAGGCACCCTGAACACGGGTAGCCTTTGGCTCGGTCTGAGGCTTAAAGAGCATATCGCCCTTGCCCAGCAGCTTTTCTGCTCCAGCTGAATCCAAAATCGTTCTGGAATCGATCTGGGATGTAACCGCAAAGGAAATTCTGGACGGTATATTGGCCTTGATAACGCCTGTAATAACATTTACAGAAGGACGCTGGGTTGCCAATACCAGATAAATACCGGCTGCACGAGCCTTCTGGGCCAGACGGCAGATAGCATCCTCCACATCGTGAGGTGCCACCATCATTAAGTCAGCCAGCTCATCGATGATTATTACAACGGAGGACATCTGCTTGTCCTTTTCCTCAGCATAGTACTTATTATAGGTCTCAATATTTTTGACCCCGGCCTGGGCAATGAGGCCATAACGTTTTTCCATTTCCTGAACTGCCCAATTAAGAACAGAAGCCGCCTTGCGGGCATCAGTAACTACAGGGACCATCAGATGAGGAATATCATTATAAACAGACAGCTCCACCATCTTAGGGTCAATCATAATAAACTTGACCTCATCTGGCTTTGCCTTAAAGAGAATACTGGTAACAATGGTGTTGATACATACAGATTTACCGGATCCAGTGGCACCAGCCACCAGCAAATGGGGCATATCTGCAAGATTGCCGAAAATTGCCTTACCGCTGATATCCTTACCAAAGCCTACTGTCAGCTTTGATTTGGCCTCATCAAAGGCTGGATTTTCCAAGACTTCACGGAGAGGAACGCTTTCCAGCTTGCGGTTTGGCACCTCAATACCAATGGTGGAGCGGTTTGGAATCTGCTCAATACGCACAGATGTAGCCGCCATACTAAGGGCAATATCATCAGCCAGCCCTGTGAGCTTGTTCACCTTAACACCTGGAGCCAGCTTTACCTCATAGCGGGTAACAGCCGGACCATGGGTTGCACCTAAAATAGTGGCATTAACCTTGAAATCCTTCAAGGTCTGAGCCAGAACCTTGGCTTTGGACTGAATCTCAGCTTCCAGCTTGTCGTCCTTTTCCTTTACGACTTCCTTTAAAACGTCCTTAACATCAGGTACTTCATAAGGAGGTAATTCCACCTTTTCTTCTTCGTCCTGCAGCTGGGCACTTAATGCTGCCGCCTGGGCCAGCTTGTCAATCTCCTCAGCTGCAGCAGCTGCTCCAGCTGTCTTGGATGCTTCAAGGGCTGCTGTCTTTTCAGCTACATCAGCAACAATATCCTCCTCATCCTCCGGAAGACTCTGTGTGAAGGAGGACTCTCCGTCATGATCGGAGCTGAAATCAATCTTGAAGTCACTGTCTACACTATCGTCATACTCACCAGCGGATTCATCAGTGTAGGAATCTTCCTCATCGTCTTCTTCAAAATCAGTACCTTCAAAGCTAAAGGTTTCTGAAGCTTCGTCAGACTCCTCCTCAGCTTTGACGAGATCATCAATGGAAGCTACTATCATCGGATTTATATCTTCCTCGTCAGGTTCATCAGCTGGTTCCAAAACAGTTTCTGCGCTTTCTTCAATTTCACTGACCTTGACTGTTTCATCCACATTTTCCCGTTGCTCCACAAGGAAATCCAAATCTTCCTCAGATTCCGGAGTATCTACATTAAGGATATCCTCTTCCTCGTCGTCAAGCTCTGCATCAAAATTACCCTTTAACCGCCAGTTGTCAAAGGTTCTTTTTCCCACCTTATTGGTGTGGATATTCTTATAGCCTGATGTATCAAGCTTTTTAAGATTTCTGTCCAAATTTCCTGCTGCTTTATAGGCAAATTCACTGATATATTCTTCCCCGTTTGGAGCAGTAATAACTGAAGCTGTACCAGCTGCAGATGTTGAAGAAGATACCGTTTCAATGCTTCCACTCATATCCGGACTGTCAAACATGGCTTCATAAAGGCCTGTACCAGTGCTCTGAGCCTCATTATTCACAGGCTCTTGGGCGACAGTATTATTGACATAGGGATTATCAAAGGGCTGCTGATTTGCCTTTGGGGAAGGAGCCTGCCAGGAGGGAGCATTATCTCCCTTATTAAGAGATATTATTGGCTCTATATCTCCTATGTCTCCCACTTGGTTAGGCATTATGTGCATAGAGCCAGCGGACCCCGTGGATGGATCTGAGCTATGTGGATAGATGTTATAATTCTCCCCCATATCTGGGCCATCCATAAAGGAATCATCCCTTGTCTGGTCATAGAAGGAATTACGGCTTTTAAATTTCTGCACCTGTTCCCCTACATGGTTCTGAACCTTATTACCAACCTTACTGCCTACGGATTTTGCATTGTCGTATACCACCTCTGCCATATCCATGGCCACATCTGCGCCCTTTTCTGACACAGCCTTGGTGTTAAGAATCCCCTGGGCAAGGGACCATGGAGTAGCCAATAAAATAGAACCGATAATAGCAGCAATAAACACAATAACAGTGCCTGCATTGCCCAATGGCTTATGCAAAATGAAGGCCAGTACGCCACCCATAAGGCCACCGCCTTCGGCCAGACTGGTCGGCAACACCTCGGAACCCATCGGAATAACCATGTGATGATATAGCCCCAAAAGGGAAATAAGAAGCAGCATTACACCAATGGAGGTCTTATTAAAGCCTACCCGCTTGTGCTTCATGATATTATAGCCACCCACTACCACAAAGAGCAGGGCTGTTACCGCCGACCCAATGCCAAAGAAATACTTTAAAAAGCTGGCTACATAATGGCCTATATAACCCACATTTAAACCAGCCAAACCACATAAGGCAATCAGGCCAAAGGCCACAAATAAAACGCCTACTATCTCAAATTTTCTGGTAGAAGGCTCTGCCTCCACTGCCTCTGCTTCAGGGTTATTTTTCGTAATATTTTTCTTGTTTTTAGCTTTATTTTTAGTATCCTTTTTCTCCTTCTCTTTGGAGGAGCGTTTAGTTACTTTTTTCTGCAAAATTTTCACCTCGTATAACAAATCCGTTAACATCGGATTAATTTGAAACACCAGTTTATTATAACAAAATCAGACGAATAATAAAAGGCTTGAGAATATATCCCAAGCCTTAACCCCTTATGTTACGGTCTTTTTTACAATTATTTAACTTGCGCCTATATAAAAGTTAAATAGCCCTTTTGTAATTTTTCAACTGATAAATGCCTGTAGGTAATGGCAGCTTATCATAGGTATTCCTGATGATTGCATGGAGGACCGCTTTTCGTGCAATACTTGTTTCGGGCTTGCGCCATTCCTCATAAAGCTTGTGAGTAACGTGATAAGCCTTCAGCGTTTCCTGGGAATGTATCTGTATTTCAAAGGTCTGGCCGGATGGACTCAGAACGTTAAGATGAACCGACTTATACCGACCTTTATGGTTAAGATATTTATTGTCGATTTCATATAGAATGTACCCCTTCTCCACAAGAAGTAACACCGTCTTACGAACCTTATCAGCCATTTCATCATGCTGAACCAGCTCTGTATAACGAATCAGGTCGCCTAATTCAGCCACATAAGCATAATCCTGCTTTGGAGCTTCACCTGACAACAGAGCAGCATTAGTAAGGCGTTCAATTTTTTTCTTGATGCTGGAGGCTGTTTTAATTGAATACTCCAACCCCACCATGGTAGTATCCAATTTATTGGCTATATCCAGCATGTCCTTAGTAATGTATGGTTCCTTGGCTATGGCCATGTTGTAAATCATCTGGGCCCGTGGCTGACATCCCGCTATAACATTATCCTGGGCTGCAACACTACCGGAAACTACACCTTTATCAACGATATTGCATAATGGCATTGATAAATTGTTTGGTTTTGAATAAATCAATTCTTTCATCTTTTCACCCCTATTTGATCGCAGATGATTTTTCCTTTTCATCGTTACATACGAACAATATAGTGATGTATTACAAAATATTTAATTAAAATTAAATTAAATTTTACTAAAAAAATGTCCCAGCCAACTAATTATGACTGGGACAATTTTTATCATTCTTTATGCTCTGATATGCTCCCCCTATAAGAGA
>DFHJ01000127.1 GCA_002372665.1 Anaerovibrio lipolyticus | reverse complement strand
TGTGGCTGCCTTTAAGGAATGCAAAGCTGATGCTATTATTGCTGTAGGTGGCGGCTCTTCCATGGATACCGCCAAAGCAATTGGTATAATTATCACAAATCCAGATTTTGCTGATGTTCGTTCACTGGAAGGTCTTGCACCAACCAAAAATCATGCTGTACCAACAATAGCTGTACCTACCACCGCTGGAACCGCCGCAGAGGTAACTATCAATTATGTAATTACAGATGTGGAAAAACAGCGTAAATTCGTATGCGTTGACCCTAACGATATTCCAGATGTGGCAATCATTGATCCTGATATGATGTCCTCAATGCCTAAGGGACTCACTGCTGCAACTGGTATGGATGCCCTTACCCATGCTATTGAGGGTTATATCACCAAAGCTGCATGGGAACTTACAGATATGTTCCACCTTGAAGCCATTAAGCTCATTTCTCAGCATCTTCGTGATGCTGTAGCCAATAAGCCTGAAGGCCGTAAAGGTATGGCAATGGCTCAGTACATTGCAGGAATGGGCTTCTCAAATGTTGGTCTGGGAATTGACCACGCCATGGCCCACACCTTGAGTGCCCACTATGACACTCCACATGGTGTTGCCTGTGCAATGCTGCTGCCAATTGCAATGGAATTTAACAAAGAGCACACCGGTGAGCGCTATCGTGAAATAGCCCGTGCTATGGGGGTAAAGAATGTTGATTCCATGTCCCAGACTGAATATCGTGATGCTGCCATTGCCGCTGTAAAGAAGCTGTCTGAGGATGTTGGTATTCCAACCCATAATGACCGTATCAAGGAAGAAGATCTGGAAGTTTTGGCCAAGGATGCCCTGGCTGATGCCTGCTATCCTGGTAACCCTTGTGAAGCCACAAAGGAGCAGGTTATCGATATGTTCCGTAAACTCATTTAATTAACATAATGTAATTAACCTCAAAGAGGCGCCGGTTCATCATGGACCAGCGCCTCTTTTTGTATTTCTCTTATTAACTTCATATTATTAGGTTTCTTCAGAAGCGACATTTTTTTGATTTTCTTGAACGCTGTTACACACTCTAATGATTAATTTCATCCCAAACTGGCAACGGAACACCTATTATTTCAGAAACAAATTTCTTCTCAGTGGATTCAAAATTTTCAAAGGCTCTTTGCACCTTATCGAAGCCAAGATAAAGGAGAGGCAGATTACAGCAAACCATTACGATATTGGCAAAATCGCTAAGATTCCACAGGGCACTAAGATCGAATCCAGCGATGTTAGTAACCATTCCGAAGGCCAGCACTGTCAAATTTACCAGCCGCACTGCCAAAATAAAATTTTTGTTGCCGGAAATCTGCTTGGCGCAAATCTCTGAAAATGACAGGAACCCAAGCAGGCAGGTAAAGGCGAAAATGCCAAAGCACACACTGATAATCAATGTGGCCAAACCGAACACAGCACCATCACCAAGCATATATGCACACGAAGCCAAGAACTTCTCCAAACGGCCAAGCTCAAACCATGCTGCTGAACCTTCCCTGAGCCATGCTTGCCCCATTATAAGAACAAAACCAGTCAAAGTACATATTATCATAGTGTCCAGAAATACCCCTATTGCCTGTATAATGCCCTGCTCGCACGGGTGACTTGCATTTGATACAGCTGCTGGCATGGAAAGTGTTCCCTGTCCAGCCTCGTTACTCATAAGACCACGCTTAATCCCCTGGGAAAGTGCTATTCCCAATGCTCCTCCGAAGATTGGTTCCGGACGAAATGCCTCAGTCACAACCACATAGAAGAACCAAGGCAAAAGTTCAAGGTTCATTGCTATCATTATAAGCACTGCCAATACATACACAACTGCCATAACAGGCACAAGGATATCAGTAATGCGACTGATACGCCTCAGACCTCCAAATATTGCAAAAGCAGTCAATCCCATCAACAACAGAAAAAATCCCCATAAAAGAGCAGCATTTGAATCAAGCTCCATACCAGTTATATTATTAGTTATAGCTACCATGGCAGAGATAGTATTGAACCCCTGGGCAGGAATACAAAGTAAGGCATAAACAATATAGAGAAAGCTCAATGCACCACCTATAACAGCTGCACCACCAAGCATTTTTCTGCCATAGCATGGCAAACCACCCACATATTCATCCGCTTGTTTTTCCTTATAAATCTGAGAAAGCGTTGATTCCACAAATGCAGTCGCCATACCAAAGAATGCGGAAACCCACATCCAGAACAGGGCACCGGGACCACCAGTAGAAACTGCACCAGTCACTCCCAAAATATTTCCTGGCCCCACTCTCATCGCCGTGGAGAGGAAAAAAGAAGCTAATGGGCTAATACCCTGACCTGATTTATGCTGTCTGCTTATCAGAATATTGAGACCATATCTAAAATACTTAATCTGTACAAAACGCAAATTCAGTGTAAAATAGACACCTGAGCCTACCAGCAAAATGATTACCAGCGGAAGCTCCCCTATAATTGGTAAACTGGCATACCACTCCAAATTGGTAGGAAATCCCCACACCAAATCTGCCATTGTCTGGAACACCGCACAAATACTGCCTATTAATTCATACATACGAAAAATCCCTTCCCCAACCTATCAATTAATACATTTTTACAACAATATGTAGAAACTGTTGAATTTATTATAGCATAGCAAAAGACTTTCATTATATAACTAGTGCCTTTTTAATTTTTCCATTTGACTCCGACCGATTAATCGGTTATTATTGAAAACATGAGAAAACGAGATGAACAGAAAAAGAATTTAATATTGAAAACCACTACTACTCTCATGGCGAAGCAAGGTATAAATGGTGTTTCCATGTCCATGATTGCCAAGGCTTCCGGCATTCCTCAGGCGACTATTTATGTCTATTTCCGCAGTAAGGAGGAACTGCTGAAGGAGCTGTATAAATATGTTATACAGCATAACTGCGATTATATTATGAATGATCTTGATCTTACCGGTGATATAAAAGAATGCTTTCGAAGGTATTATTGGCGTATGGTAGATTATTTTCGTCATTATCCTTCAGAATTTCAGGTATATGAACAATTCATGTCCTCCACGATGGGCAAATCGCTGGTTCTGGATAATGTCACAGATCTATTTCAGCCTATGTATGCCTTTGTGGAACGGGGGCAACGGGAAGGCATTATTAAGCAGGAGCTTCATCCAATTGTAGTGTTGAGCTATTTTTCCCTTCTGGCTTCCAATATTGAAAAGGGCAAGCTGTTTTGGGGGAACAGGGCTGATGATCTGGTTTACCAAATAATCTTTGATACCAGCTGGGATGCTGTTACTATACATAAATAATTCTTGGAAGGGTGTTGTTATTTTAAGATGATGGGAAAGCGTTTATTTTTTATGGACAACCTTAAAATGTTCATCATAAATTTAATGATCGTTTTTCATTTGGGGCTTTGCTATATGGCCTATGCACCTGAATGGTGGTATGTCGTAGATACGGAGCATTGTTCATTGTTCCTTACCGGCTTTGTTTGCTGGGTAGATGTTTTCATTATGCCGATTATGTTCTTTGTCAGCGGTTATTTTGGCATAATGACCTTAAATAAACATGGTGATGGCAAATGGTGGTCCGGTCGCTTTAAGAGAATTATAGTACCATGGATTGGCGGTACTTTATTATTTGCGGCTCCAGTATCCTATCTTACATTTTTTAGCCGTAATGCTCCTGTAAGCTTTTCTGAATTTTGTAGTAATTGGTTTTTCTTTGACCCGGTAAATGGTGGCTCCGGTGTTTACTTTTCACATATCCAGTACTGGTTTTTAGGTATTCTTACAGTCTTTTACCTTATACTGTTTGTATTAACCAAGCTGGATAAAAGTATGCTTAAGCAGTGTGCCCCTTCAAAGCCTGGAAAGGTTATGGCCTGGAGCTTATTTATTTTTGTTTTCTGCAACGTTGTGGCCATGGATATTATTACAGGCTTTGATGACCTGTGGATTCACCTTAGCTATTTCTTTGTTTTACAGCCATGCCGTGTTCTTCCTTATACATGGGCATTTTTCTTGGGAGCCTACGCCTGGAGACATCAGTGGTTCACCGCAGAAGGATACAAGCCCTCTGTTGCCAAATGGGTACCATTATTTGCTGTGATGACCTTTGCATACCCTATGTGGATTCTTATGGGAAGATTTTTTGTTGCCAATGCCCTTCAATTTATTTTTGTCAGAGGAATTTTACAGGCAGCAATGTTTACATCCTCCTTTTATGGCTTGTTGGCTATTTTCTGTCATTTCTTCAACCGTACCAACAAATTCTGGAGCGAAATGGCGGCAAATTCCTATACTATGTACTACTGTCACATGCAGATAGTATTCCCGGTAGCATATTTCCTGTTACCACTGGATATTTCCTGGTTCCCAAAATGGATATTAAGCTCTATAATCGGTCTCATAATAGTTTATTGCGTCAGCAAGCTATTACTGTTCCTGCCATGCTTTGCCGGCAGCAAAAAAGCAAAGATTTCTTAAATTAAATAACAAGCTAACGGGGAGTTTTTCTTGATTAAAAAAGGGAAAACTCCTCTTTTTGTAGAATAAGCAATTAAATTGTTTTTGAAAATAAAAAAAGCACCTGACAAATGTCAGCTGCAGCTTCTATTTAGTGAAGAATTCTCTAAAATTAGAGAATAGACTTCACAAGGGCACGTACTTCACTCATAGCCAGCTCTGGTGCAAAGATGCAAGGAATAGCTGCTGCTATGGCGAATAACCCTACCATTGAAAATAACATATCGATGTTAGTCAATGTTCCCACTCCTTTCGTGGCGATATTCAGTTTTCAACAACCTGGTTGATAGTTTATAACAATTATTGATTAGTGTCAAGTATTATTTTAAAATGTTATTAATATTTTTTGGCGGTGATAGCATGGAAATGAGTTTTGTAACCCCCAATGACATGGTTTTACTAGGGAGATTGGCCTTATCCTGTATATTAGGTGGCCTTATCGGATACGAGCGTGAGTCAAAAAGCAAATCAGCAGGTCTTAGAACCAACATGCTGGTATGCCTTGGTTCCTGTCTTATAATGATACTTTCCACTGAAATATATTCCACAGTTGAAGGAAAGACCAACGCAGACCCGGCCAGACTGGCGGCTCAGGTGGTCAGCGGTATAGGTTTTCTTGGTGCCGGTGCAATAATGAAGGAAGGTCTTAATGTCACTGGACTTACAACTGCAGCTTGTCTGTGGGTTGTGGCAGGCGTAGGTCTATCCGTAGGTGCAGGATATTATATTAGTGCTTTCTTTACGGCTGTATTGGTATTCCTTGTACTGGAAGTATTTGCCAAGCTGGACTCATTCCACAAAATAGATAAAAAGCTATCCGCCAAGATAATTATAAAAAATAATTCAACCACCGTCCAAGAAGTATATGATACTTTAAAACTTCATAATATTAAGATATGCCAGATAAAAATGAAAAATGCGGAGCATGCCAAGGATGATTCACAGATTATGGTAGAAATGGAGCTTATAAATACCAAGAATATACGGGAGGTCGAAGTAACGCATGCCCTATATGCCCTGGATGGAGTCGAAACTGTAGAGCTTACATAATACAAATAACCAAAAATTAAGGAGGCCGTTATGGTCTCCTTCTCTTTTTCACTATTTATTCTTATTTTTAAATATGGGACATGGCAAAATGCACTTCTTCGTTTGAAAAGCCTTCGATGGAAAGACGTTGGCTTATTTTATTTGCCGTCCACCCCATTTGTGAATACTGCCGTGCCTTACCCAGAGCCTGATTATTCCAGTCTGCAGGCACATTAGTCATAGCGTAAAAGGCCTCTTCCCTTGTAAAGCCGTCATTAGGCGACAAAAGCTGGGTGTAAATACCCTTCTTGGCATAATATCCCCGGGACAGATATTCCTTTGCTTTTTCCAAGGCATTATTGTTCCAGTCTATGGCAGCGTGCTCAGATGTATAAGTGGCTTTGTCTCTTGGATATCCATTTGACAGAAGATATCTGAAAAAACCTTTTTTTGACAGATGTTTTTGTACTGCATATTCTTCCACTGACTGAACCTTTCCCTGAGGCTGTGTTGGCGTATTGCCACTAGGCGGCTGAACCCCACCCTGATTATTTTTAAATCTTGAAATGGCAAGCTGGTTTAATTCCGAAAGCACCAAATCCGGATCTGCAGTGGCAGTAATATGGGCAAATACATGAATATCCCCATCTGCGTCAATACTGCGCTTAATTACCTTGTTTTGAACCTTTAAAAAGCTGCTGCTGAATGTAATAATTTCATCACGGGTCACCACTGCATTTTCAACTTTGGTATTGCTGGCCACAATGACTCCCAGCTGCTCAGAAATATTCCG
>DFHJ01000001.1:4167-12748 GCA_002372665.1 Anaerovibrio lipolyticus | reverse complement strand
TACCTGTCAACGACCAACTAATTTACTGCTTTACCTCAGCCTCTTTAAATGCCTCCTCCAATGTATGCCAGGAAAGCACCGCACATTTCACCCTGGCGGGCATATTGGAGATATTCTTCAATGCGAAGGCTTCATCCAGCTCCTCCTCCTCATCCTCTGTCAGCTCCTCCCGCTTAATCATACGCAGAAAGAGATTGGCCAAATGTCTGGCCTTAGCCACGGATTCACCCTTTATAAGGTCAATCATAATGGAGGTAGAGGCCTGGGAAATTGCACAGCCAATTCCTACAAAGGATGCATCCTTTATATAACCATCCTCCACCCGTAATTCCAAGGTTATTTCGTCACCGCAGCTGGGGTTTCTGCCCTTTAAAGACATATTAGGACACTCCAAATGATGTTTATGCTCTGTGGAGCGACTATGCTCCGAAATCAGTTCTGTATAAATACTGTCAAGCTCCAAGGCCCAGCACTCCTCTCACCGTTGATAATGCTTCGATAAATTTATCCACATCTTCCTTGCTGTTGTAGAAATAAAAGCTGGCCCGGCAGGTGGCATTCTGCTTCAAGTAAATCATCAGAGGCTGGGCACAGTGATGGCCTGCCCTGATAGCCACTCCATGGGCATCCATAATGGTGGATACATCATGGGGATGTACATCCTTAACATTGAAGGTGACAATACCGCTTTTATTATCCCGGGTGCTGTCACAACCATAAAGCTCAATGTAATCCATTTTCTTCATGCGACTGATGGCGTATTCCGTAAGCTCCTTTTCCTGCTTTTCTATGTACTCAAAGCCCACCCTGTTAAGGTAATCAATGGCAGCAGAAAGACCGGCTGCCCCACCAACATTCTGGGTCCCTGCCTCAAATTTGGCAGGCAGGGGAGCGTAATCCGTATGCTGCTCCTCCACATAATCTATCATGTCTCCTCCCATCAGGAAAGGCGGCATATCATTCAGCAGCTCCTCTTTGCCGTAGAGGACTCCAATTCCCATAGGAGACAGCATTTTGTGGCCGGAAAACACGAAGAAATCCGCATCCATATCCTGTACATCCACCGCCATGTGAGGTACGCTCTGGGAGCCGTCAACAACCACTACAGCCCCTGCCTCATGGGCTCTGGCAATGATTTCCTTTACTGGATTAATGAGCCCCAACACATTGGAAACCTGGGCCACGGCCACTACCTTCGTTTTTTCGGTAATCTTTTCCTCAATATCCCTTTGGGAAAGGTTATGATCCTCCTCAAGATAAATGTATTTTAAGGTGGCACCCTTCATTTGACACACGTACTGCCATGGAACCAGATTACTGTGATGCTCGGAAATGGCAATAAGCACCTCATCTCCCGCCCCAACATGGGAAAGACCATAGCTGTAAGCCACCAAATTTAAGGATTCTGTGGCATTTTTGGTAAAAATAATCTCATGGGAGTATTTGGCATTAATGAATTTTTGGGTCTTGATACGGGCATTTTCATAAATGTCCGTGGCCTTAATGCTCAGCTCATAGGCCCCCCGGTGAGGATTGGCATTAAAGCTGTCATAATACTCCGTAATAGCCTTGATTACCTCCCCTGGCTTCTGGGTGGTAGCAGCATTGTCAAGATATACCAGAGGATTATTTCCCATTGGCTTGCCTAATAAAGGAAAGTCTGCTTTAAATTTTACGTTATTATTCATTTTCAAGACGCTCCTTTATATAAGAATCAATCTCCTGCCGCAGTGCTTCATCATCAATTAATTCCAGCACCGGATTAAAGGCAGCCTCCAGCACCAGCTTACGGGCCTCTGCCGGGCTCAGTCCACGACTCATAAGGTAGTGGAGCTTATCCTCATTAATCTTGCCGGAGGATACGGCATGGTTCCCCACCACATCATCCTCTCCGGAAAGCATAATCGGCACGGAACGGTTCCGCACCCCGGAGGAGAGCACCACCACATTTTCCTTTTCATAGCCTTTGGCCTGCTTGGCACCCTGCTTAAAATCCAAGGTCCCCCTAAAAATCTTTTGGCTCTCCCCCATAAGGCCACCATAAACCTCCAAATTACCCACGGTTTTGCGGCCCTGGAATTCCAAGACATAATTCATATCCAGACTGCGGTCCCCGTCTCCGAAATAAAGCAAGGACACATCCGCCTGGGATTTATCACCCTTGAGAATAATGTTAACCTTGGAAGCAAAGGACTTTGCCCCAGTTTCCACCGCCACCAGCTGTAATTTTGCCTTCTTCTCAAGGACAACATTTATCTCATTCACATGATTACAATTCTGTGGCATCAGCTGCAGCTGGGTCAGCTTCAATACAGCATTTTCACCGATATTTATATTTACAGTACCGCAGGATTCCTTACGATATTCCACAAGCATTTTTTCCTGATGACCAGCCTCAATTTTTATATCCAAATTCTGGGATTCCACCAGCAGGTCCCTATCCACAACGGCTTCATTGACACCCAGCCAGTTCCAGGTCCGCATAGGAATCTCACTAAAAATTTCTTTATTCATTCCAAACGCCTCCCTTAACCCATGGTGCCTTCCAGCTCAATATTAACCAGATTGTTCATTTCCACCGCATATTCCAGGGGCAGCTCCTTGGCTATTGGCTCCACAAAGCCCCTGACTATCATGGAACGAGCCTCATCCTCACTGATTCCCCGGCTCATAAGATAGAAAATTGCCTCATCGCTGATGCGTCCAATGGTAGCCTCATGTCCGATATCTGCCTCGTCCCCCTCAATATCCATAGTTGGCAGGGTATCTGAGCGGGAAATATCATCCAGCATCAGGGATTCACAATTTACTGAGCACTTGGCATAAGGAGCATTTTTCGTAACCTTCACCGCACTTCTGTAGGTGGCCTTGCCTCCAGCCTTGGAAATGGTACGGGTGCTAATATTGGCGGAAGTATGAGGAGCGCAATGAATAACGCTGGCTCCTGTGTCCAGATTCTGCCCCTTGGAAGCAAAGGTAACACCGGTAAATTCACACTTGGCATTTTCCCCCTTCAGCACACTGCATGGATACAGCATGGACACATGGGAACCGAAGGAACCGGACACCCATTCAATAACGCCGTCCTTTCCTACCACAGCCCGCTTTGTGTTCAGGTTCATCATATTTCTGGACCAGTTTTCAATGGTAGAATAGCGAAGTCTTGCCCCGTCATTGACAAAGAGCTCCACACAGCCGGCATGCAAATTAGTGACATTATATTTTGGAGCGCTGCAGCCCTCAATAAAATGGAGGCTGGCGTTCTTTTCCACAATAATTAGGGTATGCTCAAACTGCCCTGCTCCTGCGGCATTCAAACGGAAATAGGACTGAAGAGGAATTTCCACATGAACTCCCTCCGGCACATACACAAAGGAGCCGCCAGACCATACAGCACCATGAAGGGCTGCAAATTTATGATCCTTTGGAGGTACCAGCTTCATAAAATGGTCTCTTACGATTTCCTCGTGCTCATGAAGGGCAGTTTCCATATCTGTATAGATAACCCCCTGCTTTACCAGATCCTCCTGAATACTGTGATATACCACCTCAGAATCATACTGGGCACCAACTCCCGCCAGTGATGTCTGCTCCGCCTCCGGAATGCCAAGACGATCAAAGGTATCCTTTATATCCTCAGGCACCTCATCCCAGCTGCCAGTCATTTTGGCATCCGGCTGCACATAGGTGACGATTTCATCCATGTTAAGCTCGGAAAGATCCGGCCCCCAGTTGGGCAGTGACAGCTGATTGTACACCTCCAGAGATTTTAAACGAAACTCCAGCATCCAATCTGGATCATTTTTTCTGGCGGATATATCTCTGATGATGTCCTCCGTAAGACCTGACTGGGATTTATATTTTGATTTATCTACATTTTTTATATCATAGAGGGTACGCTCAATATCCTCTATATAAGTCTTTTCCTGTGCCATATTTACTCAGCTCCCTGCAAAAAACCAAAGCCCTCTTTGTCTATTTTCTCAATAAGCTCCGGGCCACCCTCAGCTACAAACTTGCCCTGCATCATAACGTGAACCTTATCCACATTCAGCTGCTTCAATATGCGGGTGTTATGAGTAATGATGAGGCAGGCATTATCCTCATTATGAAACTTCTTGACGCCGTTGGATACAATCTGAATCGCATCCACATCAAGGCCGGAATCCGTTTCATCCAAAAGGGCCAGCTTTGGCTGAAGCATCAGCATTTGCAGAATCTCGTTACGCTTCTTCTCACCGCCGGAAAAGCCCACATTCATATAACGCTGGGCATAGGATTCATCCATCTGCAGCTCCTTCATGGCAGCCTTCAATTCCCTGCGGAACTTAATTACCTTGATGTTTTCACCAGTTACAGCCTGCTTGGCAGTACGAATCATATTCTCCACTGTAATGCCGGGAATTTCCTCCGGAGTCTGAAAGGACAGGAAAATTCCCTTACGGGCACGTTCAAAGGTCTTAAGCTCAGTAAGATCCTCTCCCTCAAATTCCAGACTTCCGCCAGCAATCTCATACTTTGGATGACCCATAATGGCATTCATCAGGGTTGACTTGCCAGAGCCATTTGGCCCCAGTACAACGTGAATCTCACCTTTATTTACCTGCAGGTCTATGCCCTTAAGGATTTCCTTGCTGGCATCCTCGGCTTCATTATCAGCCACAGTTACCTGCAAATTCTTGATATTAAGCAATTTTTCCATGGTAGTCTCTCCTCATATAACACACATATTTATGAACACATTTTATTCTTAGTAATTCACTCAGAATTAATTCACGCTTTTATAATAGGGTGTTTTTTTCACAATGTCAATAATTCCTACCAAATTTGTCGGAAATAAAAAGGAAATAATGCCACAGAAAAATCCCGCCTTTAAAATAAAGACGGGATTAAAGATGTAAATCCTAGTTGTTTATTTTTTTAAATAAGCCCTTAAGTCATCTACGGCCTGCTGGGCAATTTCATTGTCCGGTTCAAGAGTCAGCACCATGGTCAAATCCTCCATGGCCTCATTGTAATATCCCTCATCAGCCAAAAGGCAACCATGATTATAAAGAGCCACAGTATCCCCTGGATTTAGATTCAGCAGGGTATCATAATCTGCCAAGGCCTTTCGGTTCTCCTGAATGGACGCATACAGATATGCCCTGCCGGACAAGGCAGCATAATTGTATTCATCCAGGGAAAGGACTGTATTATAATCTGCCAGAGCTTTATCATTATAGCCCCACTCCCGATAAATATTGGCCCGCTTAACATAAGCATCAATATTTTTCTTATCCAGCTTAATGATATGGTCAATGCTTAAAATAGCCATCTCATAGTTTCCATCACCGTAGGCCAAACTATAAACCCCTTCCCAGGCTTCCACATTATTCGGCTGGCGATGGGCTACGTCCAGTGCCTTATTAAAGACATCTTCTGCCACTTGAAATTGCTTGGCTTCCCGCCACAATCTTAATATATCCTGACCATAAGTAGTTCCAGGCACTGCCCAACGGCCGTTTAAATCCGGCCAATACCTGGCTGCACCCCGGTATTGTGGATATTTTTCCACCAGCACACTGAACCTTGGATCCACCAAATCTCTCTTTGGCATTTCGGTGGTGGCATAGGCCAATAAATGCTGGATATGGGCCCGAACTCCCCGCTGCGGAGAATAAAAGGTATAGCCTGGTACCTTGTTGCCAATGGCCCCCAAACCACAGTAGTTATTCTGCATTGGCTTAACATCATTTCCATATTTAAAGAAGCCGGTTTCCTTCAATGCCTGACACAGTGCAATATCAGGGCGGACACCTTCAAAGCCGGCCTCCTCGTAATAGTAGGCTACCAATTCCTCCAGTGAACAATTTAGCTTTGGATTGGAATTGCGGGAGAGGATATATTGTACCATCTGTTCCTGACTGATAGTAGCCGGTCCCAAAATGGTAACCTTATCCATGTCCGCCACCTTTTCCCAACTGCTTACAGGCCTATAGTGGACAATACGATGGTGAATTTCCTCCCCCTCCTTGGCCTTACAGCCATTCGTAAAACCAACCGTACCAAAAATAAACGCCATACATAATATAAGCCTGCCCATATACTGCAAATAATTCAGATGTTTCATACCCAGCCTCCCCGGTTGTATTTACAAAACTCTTATCTTAAGAAGCCGCCGATAATCTGCTCCTCGGCCTCGGCCTCTGTAAGGCCCAAGGACATGAGCTTAATGAGCTGTTCACCGGCGATTTTACCGATGGCTGCCTCATGGATAAGGGCAGCATCCACGTTTCTGGCATCCAGCTTTGGCACTGCCACCACATGGGCATTGTCCATAATAATTGCATCACATTCCGCATGGCCGTTGCAGACGGTGTTACCAATGATAGCCGCCTCGAAGATCTGCTCAGAATTATCCTTGGCCACGGAACGGGAAATAACATCAGTACTGGAGCCTTCCCCGTTAAGCTCCACCTCGTAAACGCTGGTGGCCTTCTGCTCACCATGGGTCATAAGGCGCTCGTGAACAATCATGGTAGCCCCTTCAGCCAGCTCAGCCTTGGTAACCCGATGGGTACTGTCAACACCCTTAATCTGCACCATTTCCATATCCACGTAGCTGTTTTCCTTCTGATAAACCTCAGTTACGGGATTTAAAATGCGCTTGCCGCTGCCATCCCCTTCACCGTAATGCTTTTCCACATAACGGATTTTGGAATTTTTGCCCACAAAGAAGCGGTGAACACCATCATGCTCCGAATCATGGCTGCCGCAGTTGCTGATACCACAGCCGGCAACAATAACCACATCACAGTCCTCGCCTATATAGAAATCGTTATATACAGTTTCCTTGATACCGCTCTCACTGAGAACGACAGGAATATGTACGCTCTCGTTTTTGGTGCCATCCTTGATGATAATATCAATACCAGGCTTGTCCTCCTTGGTAACAATATCTATATTCTCCGTAGTATTGCGGGCTGCCTTCTCACCGTTGGCACGGATATTGTAGGCCCCCTTTGGCATCTTATAAAGGTCAGCCACTTCCCTCAGCAGCTGCTTCTGAATATTATCTAACATTTAAAATGCCTCCTTAACTCATCTTGCTGCAGGCCCTGTTTACCGCGTCAGCAGTGCCCAAAAGCTCTGGCAGTACCTCATCCTTCGGGCCGTGCCTCTTCACCCTGCCGTCCTCAATAACAATGATTTCATCAGCAATATTAAGTATTCTCTCCTGATGGGAAATAATAAGCACAGTTCCCTTGACGGTCTTTCTGATATTTTCAAAAACCTGAATAAGGTTCTGGAAGCTCCAAATATCAATACCTGCCTCTGGCTCATCAAATATGGAGAACTTAGTACCACGGGCCAATACGGTAGCAATTTCAATGCGCTTCAGCTCACCGCCGGAAAGGGAGGAATTAACCTCACGGTCAATGTACTCCTTGGCGCAGAGTCCCACCTTGGAAAGATACTCGCAGGCCGTATTTACGGAAATATTTTTGCCAGTGGCCAAACGAAGCAAATCCAACACCTTAATACCCTTAAAATGGACTGGCTGCTGGAAGGCAAAGCTTATTCCCTTACGGGCCCGGTCAGTAATGGAGCAATCAGTAATATCCTCCCCATCAAAAATCATCTGACCGGAGGTGAGCTCCTTTACGCCCATTATGAGCTTGGCCAAGGTGGACTTACCGCCACCGTTAGGCCCGGTAATAACCACAAATTTGCCATCATCTATGTTGAGGTCAAGATGGTCAATAATCGTCTTAATCTCGTTATTTTCTTCAACTTGATAGGTCAAATCCTTCAGTTCAAGCATAGTGCAACTCTCCTTGAAAAAAATGTGCCCACGGCACAAAAAACAACACACTTTTTATTATAACATAAAGCAAGATGAAAGCATAAGGGCTTTCATCAGCCCTTACACGAAATCTAAGTTCATCTTCATCTTTCAGATTCGATTCACTAAGATTTCATAGCAAAAAAACTGGACTGCATTTCCAGTCCAGCTCCTATGTGTATACATTAGAAAAACGTAAGAAGAGGTCCACAATCGGAACGCTCGCGCTCTCTAGTTTGCCTAGTGGTACTAAGTTCATTCTAGACCTTTGGTTAGAATTCACTAAGTACCAAGGCAAAATATGTCCTCATGTGGACCTCTTCCTACTGTATTTTTGTCTTATTTAAATAAGTCATCAGCGATGATGATTGTCTGATCACGGTTAGGACCAACAGATACGATACCAAGCTTAATGCCGGTTACCTCAGACATGCGCTCCAGATAAATGCGGGCCTTTTCAGGAAGGTCCTCATACTTTCTGATACCGCTGATATCAGTCTGCCAGCCCTCGAAGGTCTCGTAAACAGGCTCTACCTCGGCCAGCACCTTAAGGGAGGCCGGAATCTCGTTGAGAAGCTCGCCCTTGTACTTATAGCCTACGCACATCTTGATTTCTGGCATAATATCCAAAATATCCAGACGGGTAATGGCCATATAGTCAATTCCGGAAAGCATACCGGCGTAGCGGACTACGCAGGCATCCAACCAGCCTGTACGGCGTGGACGGCCGGTAACTGTACCATACTCATGGCC
>DFHJ01000001.1:0-4036 GCA_002372665.1 Anaerovibrio lipolyticus | reverse complement strand
GTACAATAGGCCTTTACCACACCCACAACCTTGTCAATATCCCGTGGAGCCACACCAGCACCAACGCAGACACCACCTGAAACAGGGTGGGAGGAGGTTACATAAGGGTAAGTACCATAGTCAATATCCAGCATGGTAGCCTGGGCACCCTCGAAGAGAATCTTTTTTCCAGCCCTGATTTCATCGTGGAGAAGAGCAATGGTATCACATACATAAGGACGAAGACGCTCAGCATAGCCCTCATATTCCTTAAGTATAGCTTCGTAGTCAAACGGCTCCTTGCCAAAAACGCCCGCCATCAGCTTATTCTTAATGGCCAGATTTTCCTTTAAGCGTTTGGCAAATTCTTCCTTGTCGATGAAGTCACAAACACGAATACCAATACGGTTATCACGGTCCACATAGCATGGGCCGATACCATTCTTGGTGGTACCAACCTTGTTGGCCCCCTTCATTTCCTCAAGGCAGACATCCATTTCACAATGGTATGGCATTACCACATGGGCACGGTTGCTGATACGGATACCGCTTACATCAATACCCTTTTCAATCATGCCATCCATTTCCTGAAGCATAACCTTTGGGTTAAAGGCAACGCCGTTACCCACCACATTTAAGGTACCCTTAAACAAAATACCGGATGGCATAAGGCGAAGCTTGTATTCAACACCATCAACCACCACAGTATGACCTGCGTTGCTGCCACCCTGAGAGCGGACAACCACCTCTGCCTGCTGTGCCAAATAATCAACGATTTTTCCCTTGCCTTCGTCACCCCACTGGGTTCCAAGGATTACTACTGAAGCCATAATGGTCTCTCCCCTCAAAAATATAGGGCCGCTTAGGCGGCCCCTTTATTAACAAATTACAAAAATCAATTTATTACAGTCCGAAGCGAGCCATAATCATGTCAACGTGACGGAGGAAATAATCTACCTTAAAGCACTCATCAATCTCATCCTGGGACAGGTATTTAACTATATCCTCATCCTTGCTGATATTGGTCTTAAAGTCTTCCTTCTCCAGCCATCTCTTCATGGCATTACGCTGTACCCACCTGTAGGCGTCCTCACGAAGAACCCCCTTTGATACAAGGGCAATAAGAATGCGCTGGGAGAAAATAAGACCACCTGTCTTATTCAAGTTCTCCATCATGGCCTCTGGATATACCAGCAGCTTGTCAATGATGTTGGTAAACTTCTTTATGCAGTAATCTACATTAATGGTAGAATCCGGCAGGATAACACGTTCTACGGAGGAGTGGGAAATATCTCTCTCATGCCAGAGAGCAATATTTTCCATGGATGCCAGAGCATTACCGCGAACCAGACGGGCCATACCAGCAATACGCTCACAGGTAATAGGATTACGCTTATGAGGCATAGCAGAGGACCCCTTCTGACCTGGGCTGAAATATTCCTCAGCCTCACGGATATCGGTGCGCTGGAGGTTACGAATCTCAGTGGCAAACTTTTCAAAGGAGCTTGATACGATAGCGAGAGTAGTCATGTACTCAGCATGACGGTCACGCTGAATAACCTGAGTAGCCAAAGGAGCAGGAGTAATACCCAGCTTCTGGCAAACCAGCTCTTCAATCTTTGGATTAATGTTGGAATAAGTACCAACAGCACCGGAGAGCTTACCAACGGAAACAATCTTCTTGGCATGCTCCACACGCTCAATGTCACGGTCAACCTCATTCATCCAGAGAGCCAGCTTCAAGCCAAAGGTCATTGGCTCTGCGTGGATACCATGGGTACGGCCGATGCAAACTGTGTGCTTGAACTCAGCTGCGCGGCGCTTCAGTACCTCACGGAATTTTTTCAAATCATCAATAATCAGCTCGGCGGATTTTTTCATCATAATGCCAAGGGCAGTATCCTTAACATCACTGGAAGTCAATCCCTTGTGAATATACTTGGAATCATCGCCTACATACTCAGCCACATTGGTCAGGAAAGCAATAATATCGTGGTTGGTTTCCTTCTCAATTTCCTTTACTCGATCCAGCTCGAAATGGGCCTTTTCACGAATGTTCCTGGCAGCCTCCTTTGGAATCTCCCCTAACTCTGCCATAGCTTCGCAAGCGGCGATTTCCACATCCAGCATAACCTCAAACTCATGCTGCAGAGTCCAGATATTACCCATTTCAGGGTTGGTATACCGTTCGATCATTGATGCAATTCCTCCTTAAAAGAAAACAGCTTCTATTGCCTGGGAAACCCAGGCGGGGAAAATTTTGTTCACCCCATTGTTATCCGCATACATCATAGCATTACACAGAAGTCACTGTCAACCGCTCCGCCATGTATACAAGGCCTTAATACATCACGCTGTCATCAAGATTAACGAAGCCTGATACCAGCTCCTTGGCAATATTTGTGAGCTTCTCGCAGTCCCCGGCATGCTTGCCCTCTATGTTCATTGGCATATTTGGATCATGGAGGGACAGGCGAAGAAGAATCCAGCCCTCATCCGGGAATACCAAACGAACGCCCTCGTAGGATGGGGATGCCACCTTGATGCCGCGGGCTTCAGCCAGTTCCTTAAACTCCTCCAGCACCCCTCTGCCATAGGTTTTGTAATCCTCCAGTCCACGAATGGATAAACGATATTCTCTGGCCTCTGCCGGATAACCCAGCTCCTCAATGAGGCTGGCAAGGGTCTTGTCCTCCAGTTTAGCTTTGGCAGCGGCTATAATCAGCTTAACAGCCAAATATGCCCCATCATCCAAATAGTAGTTTTCCTGCAGAGCACCATGACCAGATGTTTCAATGGCCAATGGGGATACAATGCCTTCCTCGTTAAGACGGATACATTCATTGATGACATTCTTATATCCCCTCTTGAAGCGATGATGCTTCAAATGAAGGCTTCCCTCCAAAAATTCGGTGAGCTCATCGGAGGTTACAGAATCCGTAACAATGGTACTGCCCGGATAATCAGGAGCCAGAATAGACGCCATCATAGCTATAAGGGCATTACGGCTTATAGTCTTCCCATCTGGCAGCACTGCTCCCATACGGTCCACATCAGTATCAAAAATAAGTCCCAAATCTGCATTGGAATCATTAACAATCTTTTTGATAGAAGCCATGGCCTCCTTGTTCTCAGGGTTAGGAACGTGATTAGGGAACCGTCCGTCAGGATCAAGATACTTACTGCCGGTGGTATCTGCCCCCAATGGCTTTAATACCTTGTCCGCAAAGAAACCCCCGGCTCCATTGCCTGCATCCACCACAATTTTCATGCCGGAGAGAGGCTGCATGTAGTTCTCCTCCAGATTAGCACCCACTCTGATTTTTTCACACAAATATTCAGAGTAAAGGTCGATAAGCTCCAAGGTCTCCACGTCACTGATATCATAATCCGCAGGCTCCAGCTTGGCTGCCCCCTTGAGAATGGCCTTAATATCAGCCTTCTCCAAACCGCCTTCAGCCGTAAAGAATTTCAAACCATTACGGTTATATGGCAAATGACTGGCGGTAATCATGATGGCACCGTCCATCTGGGTGTCTTCAAAAACAATAGACATAAACATGGCAGGGGTGGAAGAAAGACCGCAGTCAAAAACCCGTGCCCCCAAATTCATAGCCCCCTGTATTGCAGCTTCCTTCAGGCTCTCAGCACTCAGACGGGAGTCATGGCCAACGGCAATCTTCAGCTTATTGGCTGGCTTACCGATTTTCTCTGCCAAAAAATTAACAAAGGCGGCGCCAATAACATTGGCAACGTCATGAGTAAGGGTGACATCCTCGCCTTCAACACCTTCCATGGCAACACCGCGTATATCGCTGCCATTTTGCAGCTTCAACAACATTTTTTCATCCATATTGAACACCTCCAGGGTATTTTTTTCTATATTTGATATTATAACGCCATTGTTCAAATTTTTCTTCTTTTAGAAGAAAAATCTTCCAATTAAGCGTTTCAACGAGCTGGGAGATATGCTCATCAGCTGTTGTAGTTGTTTTCCCCCACCTAAAGAGGAAGGGGACATCTTAAAGCTCGTTATACAAACTTTTTGTCGTGTTCT
>DFHJ01000064.1:6001-40834 GCA_002372665.1 Anaerovibrio lipolyticus | reverse complement strand
GTGTAGAGATGTCAATAGGGGGTGAATGTTTGCTGCAGATTGGTGACCGGGTAGTGTACCCGATGCATGGTGCTGGAGAAATCACTGGCATTGAAGAGTACGATGTTATGGGGCAAGGACAGATGAAATCCTATTATGTCATGGAGATGCCCATCGGCGGAATGAGAATTATGCTTCCTGCTGATAATATTGATAAGGTTGGTTTGCGAGAGGTCAGCCCAACTGACATGGTGGATAAAATCGAAGAAGTGCTTAAGGGCGACCCTGTCAAGGCTGTAGGAAGTTGGAATAAAAGGTTTCATGCAAACCTGAACCGCTTAAAGACTGGTGATATTTTGGAAGTAGCCGCAGTCCTTCGTAATCTTGCACTTCAGGACAGGATTAAGAAAATATCCAGCGGCGAACGTCGCCTATTAGATACGGCGAAGCAAATTTTTTTGACGGAAATGGTATATGTCCTGGATGGCACCATGGAGACGAGTGAAGCGTGGCTTCAGAAGATGCTGGAGCGAGATAATTGATTTTTATGGTTGCAATGGAAAGATTTAGGCTGCACTGCCATGGCGTTGGGTAATGGTATCGCAGCCACTTTTCATTTTATATTAAATTATATGGTAAAGGAGGTGAGAAAGATGTTGGAAAAGGTTTTAAGAGTATTTGTGGTTGCACTGCTGGCGATTATTGGCGGTATTGCAATGCATATTGCCAGCCCGTTTTTGACGGCGCTTATCAGTACAGAGGTATTAAAGAGTGAACTGGGTCTTTTCAAGATGACAGCGGCGCATCTAATATTTCTCCTGTTGGGTATTGCAGCTGGCGCAGCAATAGGTTATAACACATCACCTTATTTCGCTTCAAAGCTTCAGAGATTTTCAGTCTGGGTTGAGGGGCAGCTAAACAAAATGCCATTACATGATGTTATAGCTGGACTCATTGGCCTGGCGATAGGACTCATAATTGCTAATTTGTTAGGTATAGCATTTTCCAAGATACCGGTTGTGGGAGATTATATTCCTGGTATCTTCAGTATCGTTTTTGGTTATTTAGGGATTCATATAGTTATTCGTAAGCAGAAGGAATTAGGTGACCTTATTGGCAAGCTTCCGAGATTTTTCAAGGAAACCAGCCAGCATTTGGAACAATCCCGTAACGATAAAAAGATTAAGGGGGCAGGCCTTGATGCTATTAAGGAAATTGCTTCATCTCAGATTCCTTGCAAGCTTCTGGATACCAGCGTAATAATTGATGGACGCATTGCAGATATTTGCCGTACTGGATTTATAGATGGCAAGCTGCTGATTCCGGTTTTTGTGCTGGAGGAATTACAGCATATTGCTGATATGTCAGATTCCCTTAAGCGGGTTCGTGGAAGACGTGGACTGGATATTTTACAGCAGCTTCAAAATGAATTCGGTTCCCAGGTTGAGATTGTAAATCACGATTTTGATGATATTACTGAGGTGGATTCCAAGCTGGTGGAGCTGGGGCAGCTTACCGGGGGGAAAATCATAACCAATGATTATAACCTTAATAAGGTGGCAGAGCTTAGAGGAGTTTCCGTTCTTAATATCAATGAGCTGTCAAATGCTATCAAGCCGGTGGCTATTCCAGGCGAGAGCATGAGGGTTCAGATCGTCCGTGAAGGAAAGGAACAAGGCCAGGGCGTGGCCTACTTGGAGGATGGTACCATGATTGTGGTGGAAAACGGTCGTCGGTACATCAACGAAAACATTACGGTGGAGGTTACTTCTGCTCTGCAGACTGCTGCTGGCAGAATGATTTTTGCCAAACCGGTGGTTTGATTATTGTTTGATTTTAAAACTAAGGGTTTAGGGCTCCTTTGGAGCCCTTTTCTGATATTTCGGTAATTCTGGAGGTACTATGGTTACAGTTATTTTTCCTGCCGCCGGCAAGGGGAGCAGAATGCAGGCCGGTATGAATAAAGTGTTTATGCCATTGGATGGTGTACCAATACTCATCAGATCCCTGTTGCAGTATTCCGGCTGTTCTGAAATAGATCAGATGGTGGTCGTCGTGGCTGCTGCAGAGGTGGATTTTGTTAAAGCCCTATTGAGCAAGGTGCAGGGGCTGAAGCCATATAATGTTGTGGCGGGAGGCAGTGAGCGGCAATACTCTGTGTTGAATGGTATAAAAAGCGTCCATGGATGTGATGATGATATTATTCTGGTCCATGATGCAGCCCGTCCCCTTATCAGTCCTGAAACCATAACTGCAGTGATAGATGGTGCCAAAAAGTATGGGGGCGTAATAGCGGCGGTGGCAGCCAAGAATACCATTAAGGTTTGTGATGGTGAAGGGGTGGTCAAGGAAACCCCGGATCGTTCAGCTTTGTGGGAAATACAGACACCTCAGGGATTTACGAGAAAAATACTTCTTGAGGCCAACGACAGAGCCCAAGCTGATGGCTTTTTGGGTACAGATGATGCCAGTCTGGTGGAGCGTATTGGTCATCCGGTTCATATAGTAAAAAGCGATTACAGGAATATAAAGATTACCACACCGGAGGATATAATTGTGGGGGAGGCTTTTATTAAGAGCCAGGAGCAAAGCCGGCTTATTGAGAAAAATAAACGGATTATGGTTGAAATAAATGATTTAATCAAAGATTGCTGGCAATAGGAGGCGGTTTTATGACAAGATTTGGTATGGGCTATGATGTTCATCAGCTTACTGAAAATAGAAAGCTTATTATTGGTGGAGTGGATATTCCCTTTGAAAAGGGATTGTTAGGCCATTCTGATGCGGATGTGCTGCTTCATGCCATTGCAGATGCCCTGTTGGGGGCGGCGGCCCTGGGGGATATTGGCAAGCATTTCCCGGACACAGATGCTCGTTATAAGGGAATATCCAGTATTATTCTTTTGGAGCATGTGGGCAAGCTTCTGCATGAAAAGGGTTATTCCGTTGGAAATGTGGATGCCACCATTGTGGCTCAGCGTCCAAAGATGCTGCCACATATTCCGCAGATGCGGGAAAACATTGCCAATGCCCTTAATGTGGATGTGGACAGAATCAATGTAAAGGCCACTACGGAGGAGCATCTTGGCTTTACTGGCAATGGACAGGGGATTTCCTCTTACGCAGTTGCAGGAATAGAGGGCTAATGATAAAATGAGATTTATTCAGTTGAATTTACCCATCAAAGGAGTATATATAGGTTATGTTGAAAGTTTATAATACCTTAACACGCAAAAAAGAGGAGTTTATTCCACAGGAGCCGGGGAAAGTAGGCATGTATGTCTGTGGTGTAACTCCTTATAACTATCCTCATATTGGTAATGCCCGTCCCTTTGTGACTTGGGATGTTATCAAGCGTTATTTGAGAAATCGTGGCTTTGAGGTAAAGCACATTCAGAACTTTACTGATATGGATGACAAGATTATCAAGGCTGCCAATACCGAGGGCGTTTCCTGGGAGACCATTACGGAGCGTTATATTGACGGCTATTTCAAGTCTATTGATGCCCTTAATGTTCAGCGTGCAGATCTCTATCCTAAGGTTACGGAGCATATTCCTGATATTATTAATATGGTTCAGCGCATTATTGACAACGGCTTTGGCTATGTCATTGACGGGGATGTATACTTCAGTGTTGAGAAATTCCCAGAGTACGGTAAGCTCTCCGGCCGCAGGCTGGAGGATATGCAGGCGGGAGCCAGAGTAGAGGTGGACAGCCGCAAGCATAATCCAATGGATTTTGCCCTTTGGAAGTCTGCAAAGCCAGGGGAACCATTCTGGGAAAGTCCATGGGGCAAGGGGCGTCCAGGCTGGCACATTGAGTGCTCCACCATGTCCCTTAAGTATTTGGGAGAAACCTTTGATTTCCATGGTGGCGGCAGTGACCTTATTTTCCCTCACCATGAGAATGAGATTGCCCAGTCCCAGTGCTGCTGTGGTAATTATAAGAGCTTTGCCCAGTATTGGCTTCACAATGGCTTTATTACCATTGATAACGAGAAGATGAGTAAGTCTTTGAATAACTTTATTACTGTACCGGATATTTTGAAGCAGTATCCTGGTGAGGTGGTTCGATTCTTCATTTTGCGTACCCATTACAGAAGTCCGTTGGATTTCAGTGAGGAGCGTATCAAGGAGGCCCAGGCGGGACTTTTGCGTCTGAAAAATGCCTATGACCTTGGTAATGAGGTGCTGGAGAAGGCAGGTAATACAGAAAAGGATACTCAGCTGGAAGAAATTGCTGAAAAGGCAATGGCTGATTTCTATGAGGCCATGGATGATGACTTCAATACCGCCCTGGCTATTGGATATATGTTTACCTTGTCCAAGGAAATTAATACCTATGCCAACAATGTGATTAACAAGGGAGCCGATTTTGATGCAGTTCACTTTGGTAAGCTGATGCAGGCTTATAAGGATATGGCGGCTGTAATCGGTATTTTTGAAAGCTCCCTTGAAATGCCTGAGGCTGATGAAGGGCCTGGAATTTCTCCAGAGGAAATCGAGGCACTGATTGCTGAAAGAGCCGAGGCAAAGAAAAACAAGAATTGGGGACGGGCTGATGAAATTCGCGACAGTTTAAAGGCTCAGGGCATTATTCTTGAGGATTCTGCAGCTGGAACAAAATGGAAGAAAGCGTAAAATATGACATTTGAACATTTAAAGAAGCTTGTTGATATGATGTTCGTGGATGATGGCAATGGTGGTGTTCAGCAGAGATATGATTCTGTGGACCCTAAAAGCCTTAATCCTTTGGTGTTGGCCTATATAGGGGATGCCTATTTTCACCTGTTTGTAAGGGGACGAATCCTTTCTTATGAGCAGAGCAAGGTTCAGGTGCTGCATCAGTTCAGTGCCCAGATTGTATCTGCTGTGTGGCAGGATAAGGCATATCGTGGTATTGAGTCCATGCTGACAGAGGAGGAAAAGGCTGTTTACAAGCGTGGTCGCAATGCCAAAAGTCATGCCCCAAGAAGTGCCAGTGTAGCCCAGTATCATTCCAGTACGGGCTTTGAAGCCTTATTGGGATACCTGTATCTCATGGAAAGAAGCGAACGCCTTTATGAGCTGGCGGAAGAGTCATTTAGGATTATTTCCAAGGCCATGATGGATGAAATATCAAATAAGAAATGATTTTTGTGTATATATTATTGGAGAAAAACTATGATAAAGGTTAAATTATTGGAGCATACTCCTGAGCCGGAGCGTGTTGTGGCTATGTCTGCAAGGCTTTGCTATTCTGCCTCCGGTGCTGAGGAGCTGTCAGAGCGAATGACTGATGAGCAGGTTCAGAAGCTGCTGGCCAAGATTATTAAAATGGGTCATGCCTCCACCATGGAGCACGTTTCGTTTACCTTCGGTATTGAGGGTGTATCCCGTGTGCTGACTCATCAGCTGGTACGCCATCGTCTGGCCTCTTATAGCCAGCAGTCACAACGTTATGTGGCGGAGCATGATTTCGAGTATATCCTGCCACCAAGTATTGAGGAAAAGCCCGAAGCCAAGGAGCGTTTCCAGAGCTTAATGGATGATATTCAGAAGGCTTATAATGAATTGGCTGATATGGGAATTCCCAAGGAGGATGCCAGATATGTGCTGGCAAATGCTACTGAAACCAAGATTGTGGTAACCATGAATGCCCGTTCTTTGATGCACTTTTTTAATCTTCGTTGCTGTAACCGTGCCCAGTGGGAAATTCGTGAGCTTGCTTATAAGATGCTGGAACAGGCGAAGAAGGTTGCACCGCTTCTGTTTAAAAATGCAGGTGCCTCCTGTGTTGCCACCGGCCATTGCCCTGAGGGTGCCATGACCTGTGGTAAATTTGCTGAAATGATAAAGATGAGAGAAGACTGATATGGATAATAAAAAAAGTCCAGAACGAGAAATGCCCGAGGATATGGTGGCTGGCCGCAATGCGGTTATGGAAGCATTAAAGGGCAGTCGCAGTGTGAATAAAATTATGGTGGCCAAGGGCAGCAATGAAGGCTCAATTAAGGAAATAATTGCTGTGGCCAAGGAGAAGGGCGTTAATATTATGTACATGGAGCGCAGTAAAATTGACTCCATGGCCCGGGGAATCCGTCATCAGGGTGTGCTGGCCCAGGTGGCACCAGTCCGGTATGTGGAGCTGGAGGATATCTTACAGATTGCCCGGGATAAGAATGAGCCACCATTTATCCTGTTATTGGATGAGCTGGAGGATCCACATAATTTGGGAGCTCTCCTTCGTACTGCTGATGCAGCCGGTGTCCATGGTGTGCTGATTCCTAAAAGGCGTAGTGTGCCTTTGTCGGCAACTGTGGCCAAAACCTCTGCCGGTGCAGTGGAGTATGTTCCGGTGGCCCGTATTGGAAATATGGTACAGACTATTCGTCGTTTAAAGGATGAGGGGCTGTGGGTGGCTGCTGCGGATATGGATGGCACTGACTATTACGAGGCTGATATGACAGGACCGTTGTTACTGATTGTGGGCAGTGAGGGTCACGGTGTTGGCCGTCTTGTAAAGGAGCAGTGCGACTTTGTTGTGCGTATACCAATGATGGGAAAAATCAATTCCCTGAATGCATCTGTGGCAGGCTCCATTCTCATGTACGAGGCCATGAAGCAGAGAATTCAAAGGGGCTAACTGTAATGAAGAAAAAGCCAAGAGAATATTATATTATTGATGGCTATAATGTAATCAATTCCTGGCCGGAGCTTATGAAGCTAAGAAATAATCTGGCTGAGGCCAGGGATACCCTTGTCCATCTTTTGTCAGAATATGGTGCTTATGAGCGTTACGAAATGATAGTGGTTTTTGATGCCCTATTTACCGATTCCGAGGAACATGTGGAAAAGGTTAATGAACACTTTACGGTGGTATACACAGGTAAGGGGGAAACTGCTGACAGCTACATAGAGCGCAATGCCTATGATTATGTTCGCTTGGGCAAGGAGGTTCATGTGGTCACCTCTGACGGGGCGGAGCAGTCTGTTATTTTGGGTGCCGGTGCCTATCGTCATCCCTCCAAGGAATTTCATCATATATTAAAGCGGGCCAAGAAAGAATTACGGCGTGAGTATCTGAATAAGCCGGTTTTCCCTATTTCCCGCAATGAAATCAGCAGCCATCTTGATGCTGATACTTTGGCAAAATTGGATGCACTTCGTAAAATGAAATAGATGAAATAACTATCAATTATAGTTAAGCTTGGGAAATAGTTGTAACGCTTGATTATTTTTTTGTTGGGCTGTATAATCATTTTGTGGGCTGTATATAAAATATACGAAACAGTCTGACAGTTTATAGGGGGCAGGGGTTTTATGGAAAACAGCTTGTTGACCTGGGATGAATCCTTTGATGATTACATTGATCTTCCAGACGAAGATGTGATAGTAAAAATTCAGGATAATCAGGATGGCGTAGCCATGGATTACCTTATTAATAAGTACAGAAATTTTGTCAGAGCCAAGGCACGTTCTTATTTTCTTATTGGTGCTGACAGGGAGGATATTATCCAGGAGGGCATGATTGGTCTTTATAAAGCCATCAGGGACTTCCGTAATGATAAGCTGTCTTCGTTTAGGGCTTTTGCTGAGCTGTGTGTTACCCGGCAGATTATTACTGCCATTAAAACCGCTACCCGGCAGAAGCATATACCGCTTAACTCCTATATTTCATTAAATAAACCAATTTATGATGAGGACTCTGATCGCACCTTGCTGGACGTTTTGTCCGGTGCCAAGGTAACTGATCCTGAGGAATTGGTTATCAGCCGTGAGGAGTTTATTGATATTGAGGCCAAGATGGAGGACATTCTCTCTGATTTGGAGTGGTGTGTTCTTATGGCATATCTCGATGGAAAATCTTATCAGGAAATAGCTTTGGATTTGGATCGCCATGTTAAGTCTATAGACAATGCGTTGCAACGTGTTAAGCGCAAGCTGGAGCGTTATATGGAAATGAACGGTAATGAAGTTGATATTGGAACTATATATAAAGGACTTACGACTATTAAGCGTAGGGGCCGTATTTTCTCTGAGATAAAAAAAGGAGAAGGGGTGCAGTGATGTGCCTCTTTTTTTATACATAAATATTTTTTATAACGTCATTGTTAAAATTTTTCTTCTTTTTATAGAAATAATATGCGGGGGCATTATTTTTAATAGGAAAACAATTTGAAAGCATAACAGGCTTTACAGTGGGCCTTTTTGTTGACAAGTTTACAATCAGTATATTATACTCTTTATTAATGGCGTTTATTGTAACATAAATGTAATCTTTGCAAGGTACAATTATGCTAAAACGCATAAAAGGGGTTAAGGAGGGGTTTATATGGATGGTTATGCAACACTGGGAATTTTTTTCATCATGGCTTTGGGCTTTCCTATTGCGCCAATTATTATTGCCAATATTATTCAGCCTAAACAACCAAGTAATGAAAAGGATATCCCCTATGAATGTGGTGTAAATACCATTGGAAAGAACAATGTGCAGTTTCATATAGGCTATTTTATGTATGCACTTGTCTTTCTGCTGTTTGATGTTGAGACAGTATTCCTTTATCCATGGGCTGTAAAATACAGCCAGCTGGGCCTTTTTGCACTGGTGGAAATGCTGGTGTTTGTGGGGATATTAACAATAGGTCTCTGGTATGCGTGGAAGAAGGGGGCGCTCTCATGGAAATAGTAGATATCGTGCCACCTGAGCTGAAAAATAATGTTATTGTTACCAGCGTGGATGCACTTTTTAAATGGGGTAAATCCAACTCCATTTGGCCGTTGTCATCTGGTTTGGCCTGCTGCTCCATTGAAATGATGTGTGCTGCTGCTTCCAGATTTGACTTGGCCCGTTTTGGTTACGAGGTATTTCGTTCCTGTCCTCGCCAGTCTGACCTTCTTATTGTTGCAGGAACCTTGACATGGAAAATGACACCACCGCTTATTCGTCTCTACGAGGAGATGCCTGAGCCAAAGTATGTTATTGCCATGGGAAACTGTAATATCGGTGGTGGACCTTTCGCAGATTCCTATTCCGTGGTGACGGGGCTGGATAAAATTATGCCGGTGGATGTATATCTGCCTGGGTGTCCTCCAAGACCAGAGGCTCTTATTGATGCTATGCTTAAGCTGAAAAAGCTGATTCGTCATCCTGAGCTGGGTCGCGATGCCGCGGATGCCAAGGCTCTCAGCAGAGCTAATCTGGAGCTGATGACCCGTCCTGTACGCAATGTGGAAGAAAGGGCGGAATAATATGGGAACTTATTTTGAATTAGAGAAGCTGGAGCTTTTGAAGGCCCAGTTTGATACAGCTGAATATGATACAGAGCAGGCTGAGCCAGCCCTGTATATAGGTAAGGAACAGCTCCTGGAGCTTATGCGGGTATTGAGGGAGACTCCTACCTATTCCTTCGACCGTATGGGTATGCTGACGGCAGTGGATTATAAGGAATATATTGAAATGGTATATAGTCTTTATTCCCGTCGTTATGACAAGTGGGTTACAGTAAAGGTAAAGCTTGACAGGGATAACCCAGAGGTGGAATCCATGACTCAGATTTGGGAAGGCACCAATTTTGAGGAAAGGGAGACCTATGATCTCATGGGAGTTAAATTCTTGCACCATCCGGATCTTCGTCGTATTTTGATGCCGGATAACTACGAGGCACATCCTTTAAGAAAGGATTTTGTACCTCTGGAGCCTAGAATCGAAGGAGGAGTGCTGACATGGCACAAACAGAGAAGTATGTCTTAAACATGGGACCTCAGCATCCAAGTACCCATGGTGTACTTCAGGTTCAGGTGGAGCTTGACGGTGAAAATATCGTTGGCGCAAAGCCTGTAATGGGTTACCTCCATCGTGGTATTGAAAAGCTGATGGAATCCCGCACTTATGTTCAGTGTGTACCATTTACCGACAGACTGGATTATGTGTCCGCCATGAATAATAATCTTGGCTTTTGTATGGCTGTGGAAAAGCTGGCGGGGATTGAGGTGCCTGAGCGTGCAGAGTACATAAGGGTAATTTGTGCTGAGCTTAACAGAATTGCCAGCCACCATGTATTTATCGGTTCTTTGACCAATGACCTTGGTTCTGCCACTGGTATGATTTACGCGTTCCGTGACAGAGAAAAGATTCTGGATTTATTTAATATTATCTGTGGCGCACGCATGACAGCCCACTACATTCGTATTGGCGGTGTGGCAGCTGATGCCCAGGATGAATTTTTAAGGGATACCCAAAAGTTCATTGATTATGTGCCGGAAATGCTGGATGAGTACAATAAACTATTCAGTGGCAATGAAATTTTCCAGGCCCGTATGAAAAAGACTTCCATTATAACTAAGGAAATGGCCCTGAAGTTTGGCATGTCCGGTCCGAATATCAGAGCCAGCGGTGTGGATTATGATATCCGCAAGATCGATAAGTATGGTGCCTACGGCAAATTTGATTTTGACGTACCTTTGGGCAAGCGTGGCGATAACTGGGACCGTTACATGATTCGCATGAAGGAAATCGCTGAAAGTGCAAAGATTATTCAGCAGGCACTGGATAATATGCCAGAGGGACCTTATATGGCCAAGGTGCCAAAGGTTCTGCGTCCACCTAAGGGCGATGCATATCATCGCGTGGAAAATACCCGTGGTGAGCTTGGCTTCTATATTGTAAGTGATGGCTCCACCAAGCCGTACCGTGTTCACATCCGTCGTCCATCCTTTGTAAATCTTCAGGCGTTGGACACCATGTGCAAGGGAATGCTGCTGGCTGATGCCGTTACAGCATTTGCTACCATTGACCCTCTCATGGGCGAGGTAGATTGTTAATACAGACTCTACGCTAACGGGGACTAGGAAGCCCCGTAAAGCTCTGGACTAATTCGACTATATTCAAGCTTAGTTTATTATTTCACTTGAATAAGTCTCATTGAATAGGCAGGTGGAAATATGCATAGCGGAATTCTTTACTCTTTGGGGCAGTCCCTTAGAGAAATTCTGACGTCATTGATAGGCGTTCCTATTTTAGTAGATCTTCTTATGACGATAATATGCGCAACGATTCTCCTTTTGATTATGGCTACCTCAGCCTTGGTATTTACCCTTGGAGAAAGAAAAATCTGCGCATTTATTCAGGTTCGTATCGGACCAAACCGGGTAGGTCCCGGTGGTTTGCTTCAGTCTGTGGCAGATATGCTTAAGCTGATGGACAAGGAGGACATTGTTCCCCGTGGTATTGATAAGTGGCTTTGGGTGTTATCCCCAATCCTTTTGTTGGTACCATCTGCATTGATTTATGCCTTCTTCCCATTTGATGATGGCGTTATATTGGCAGATGTTAATGTGGGCTTGTTCCTGCTTATTGCCATAACTTCCCAGACCGTTTTGCCATTTCTCATGGGCGGCTACTCCTCAAACAGCAAATACTCCCTGATAGGTGGTATGCGTACTGTAGCTCAGATGCTGGGCTATGAGGTACCTATGGTATTCGCCCTTATGGGTATTGTAATGATTACTGGTTCTTTAAAAATGAGTGCCATTGTGGAGGCTCAAAGCGATGTTTGGTTTATCGTGCTGCAGCCATTGGCATTCCTCATTTATATTGTTACTGCTCTTGTAGAGAGCAACCGTCCTCCGTTCAACATTGTAGAGGGTGAATCTGAGATTATTGCCGGTCCATTTACGGAGTATACTGGTATGCGCTGGGCACTGTTTTTCCTGGCTGAGTTTTCAAATCTCATGTGCATTGGTATTTTAACCACGACCCTGTTCCTGGGAGGCTGGCACGGCCCTGATTTCCTGCCGGGATTCTGCTGGTTCTGGATAAAGACCCTTTTATGTGTACTGTTTTATCAGTGGGTTGGTTGGACCTTCCCTCGTGCCAGAGTGGACAGTATGCTGTCCTTCGGCTGGAAGGTGCTGCTGCCAATCGCTCTTATTAACGTACTGCTGACCGGTGTTGGTATCTATGTTTACAATGTAATGTGATAGGAGGCTTCATTATGTGGGGCAAAGGACTTATTACAGGAATGAAGGTTACCTGGGGCCACTGGTTTGGCAAGAAGGAAACCGTTTATTATCCTGAAGAAAAGCTGCCAATGACTGAACGCTTCCGTGGTGGTCATTTGGCATTTGATGAAGAAAAATGTATCGGCTGCAAGCTGTGTGCCATAAGCTGTCCAAATGCGGCACTGGATCTTACGGTGTCCGTGGACGAAAATAAAAAACGTCACATGGAATCCTATGTTCACCGGATTGGCCGTTGTATGTATTGTGATTTGTGCATTGAGGCATGTCCTACCAAGGCAATTACTTGGGATAAGAACTATGAATTCGCTTCTTATTTCAAGGAGGACATGACCTATGATGCATTGGTAGAGGCACGGAACAGGAGGGGTAATAATGAATGAAATGATTAGTACCCTGGTGTTCTACGCAATGGCCATGGTGATTTTGGGTACAGCTTTGGGGGTTGTAATGAGCCGTAATCTGGTTCACAGCGCACTTTTAATGACTGCCTGCTTTATCGGTGTTGGTATGCTGTTCTTTTATCTGGACGCTGATTTTCTGGGAGCCATGGAGTTTATGCTGTACTCCGGTGGTGTAGCAATTCTGGTGGTAATGGGTGTTATGCTTACCAAGCGTCATGACGGACCTCCGGGTAACCCGTTTAACAATAACACAATCCTGGCATTAGGCGGTGCGGGACTGTTTGTTTTGGTGATGATTGGTGTGGTAATTTCTACACCAGTTCCTGCCGGTGGCTACGTTTCCCCTGATACCGTCAACGAGCTGGCAGATATGATGCTGAACAGGTATATCCTGCCATTTGAAATTGCAGCAACGTTGCTGTTGGCTGCCCTTGTGGGAGCTATTATCTTGGCGAAGGGGGATGGAGAAGCATGAGTATCGGATTGGGTCATTGCCTGCTCCTGGCTGCAATGCTGTTTTCCATTGGCCTTTACGGAGCACTGGCAAAGCGTAATATAATTGCAATTCTCATGGGTATTGAGCTTATGCTTAATGCCGTAAATATCAATTTTGTTGCCTTCAACCGCTTCACTGTTGTTTCAGACCTGACAGGTCAGCTGATGACAGTTTTTGCCATTACTGTGGGCGTAGCTGAGGTGGCAATTGGTGTGGCACTGGCTTATCGAATCTACAATGACAGGTTAACTATCAATGTGGATGAGCTGGATAATATGAAGGGATAAGGGGGAGTTTAAGATGTTTTATGATTTTGCACTTGAACATGCCTGGCTGATTCCTCTGTTACCGGCAATGGCCTTTGTCATTATTGGCATGATAACCCGCTCCTACGGAAAGCTGTCAGCGGCTATTGCTGTTTGCATGAGCTTTATCAGCTTTTTGCTTTCCTCCGGTGTTACCTATGCTTTGGTAAATTATGGAATCAGTGTAGAGCAGCCTTTTGTGCAGCAGTTGAACTGGATGCATATTGGTAGCGTCAGCATTTCCATGGGTGTTCTTATTGATCCGCTGACGGCCATGATGCTGATGGTGGTTTCCACAGTATCATTGCTGGTTCAGATATATTCTGTGGGATATATGAAAGGGGATAAGGGCTATGGACGTTTCTTTGCCTTCCTTTCCCTGTTTGCCGCTTCCATGCTGGGACTGGTATTGGCAGTAAACTTCCTTCAGATGTATGTATTCTGGGAGCTGGTGGGTCTTTGCTCCTATCTGTTAATCGGTTTCTATTATTACAAGGTTTCTGCAAGGGAAGCTGCCAAGAAGGCCTTTATGACTACCCGTGTGGGTGACTTTGGCTTGCTCCTTGGTATTCTCCTGTTACAGATTAACTTTGGAACTCTTGATTTCATGGAGCTTAGGGAGATAATTCCAGCCTACATTTCTATGGCTGGCACCGGCTTGATGACAGTCATTGCCTTACTGGTATTTGTTGGTCCTATTGGCAAATCTGGTCAGTTCCCACTTCATGTGTGGTTGCCTGATGCCATGGAAGGTCCTACTCCTGTATCTGCACTGATTCATGCAGCAACCATGGTTGTTGCCGGTGTATATTTGGTAGGGCGTGCCTTCTTCATGTTCACCGAGCTGCCTTGTGTTATGAATGTTATAGCCTGGGTGGGCGGCTTTACAGCCTTCTTTGCTGCCAGCATAGCCTTTACCCAGACGGCCATAAAGCGTATATTGGCATATTCCACTATAAGTCAGCTGGGCTATATGATGTTGGCTCTGGGTGTTGGTTCCCTTACGGCCTCCTTCTTCCACCTGATGACCCATGCTTTCTTTAAAGCACTGTTGTTCCTCTGTGCTGGTGCAGTAATGCACGCCATGGCGGATGAAGCAAATATCTTTAAAATGGGCGGCCTGAGAAAGAAGATGCCGATAACCTTTGCCACCATGACCATTGGTGTGTTGGCTATTGCCGGTATCCCGCCTTTTGCAGGCTTCTTCTCCAAGGATGAAATACTGCTGGCCGCAGCTCAGGTGAGCACACCTCTTTATGTGCTGGCTACTTTAACAGCTTTTATGACGGCCTTTTATATGGCTCGTTTGCTGTTTGTGACCTTCTGTGCTGAACCTGCCAACGAGGAATCTTATGAGCACGCCCATGAACCATCAAAGTTTATGCTGTTCCCATTGATTGTTTTGGCAGCCTTGGCAGTTGTCAGCGGTCTTTGGGGTCATCTGGAAGGCTTTGGGGAGTGGGTACGCTTCGGCCATCCTCATGAAGCCGGTATTGATATGACTATTGCTGTTTCATCCACTATTCTTTCCTTCATTGCTTTCGGCATCGCATGGAACATTTATGTGGCCAAGCGTTGGAGCTCCGATACAATAGCGGAGAAAACGGGTATTCTTTACAAATTAAGCTATAACAAATTCTATATTGACGAAATCTATGAAGCCCTTATCAAGGTATTTGTAGATGGCGTTGCCAAGGTATTCTACTGGATTGATATCTACATCGTTGATGGCATTGTCAACGGTCTGGCTCATCTGGTAGGGGGCATCAGCTGGATTTTAAGCAAGGCACAAAATGGACAGGCCCAGCATTATTCCGGAGTCTTCATCTGTGGTGTGGTAATCCTTGTGGCTTATAGCCTCTACTATTTGGCAGTTCTGGGAGGTGCATTGTAATGACTAGCTTTCCTTTGTTATCAGCAGTCCTGCTGGCACCTATCTGCGCTGCTGTAATTCTGTGCTTTGTCTCTCCAAAGGCAGCACAGTCCGTAAGGGTTATTGCTGCTTCAGCCATGACTGTGGCATTGGCTCTTACCCTGTATGCTTTCTTTAGCTATGATATGACAGCAGGGGGCATGCAGTTTACCGAAAGTATTCCCTGGATTAAGGATTTAGGTGTTCACTACGCATTAGGTGTAGATGGGATTTCCCTTCCTATGCTGTTGCTCACAGATCTCATTGGTTTGGCGGCAGTGTACAGCTCCTGGAATATTACCAACCGTCCAAAGGAATTTTACATTCTGCTGATGATTCTCATTGCAGGTGTAACGGGCACCTTTATTGCAACCGACCTGTTTATATTCCTTCTTTGCTATGAGGTAGTGGTTATTCCTATTTACATCATGGTTATCATTTGGGGCTCCACCAAGAGGGTTTCCAAGGAATATGCGGGTATGAAGCTCACCATCTATCTTTTGATGGGATCTGCTTTCATGCTGGTGGGTGTAGTTGCCCTTTATCTTACTGTTGGTGATGTGGTTGGCTTCAGAACCTTTGATATGCAGGCATTGGCTGTGGCAGGTCAGAATGGTCTCCTCAGTGAGGAATTCCAGATTTTTGCCTTCTTGTTGCTGCTCCTGGGCTTTGGTTCACTGCTTTCCATGTTCCCTTTCCACAGCTGGTCTCCAGATGGTTATGCTGGTGCACCAACTGCGGTTTCCATGATTCATGCCGGCGTGCTTAAGAAAATCGGTGGCTATGGTCTTATCCGTCTTGGTCTTCTGGTGCTTCCATTGGGTGCCAGATTCTGGGCTCCGGTTATTGCGGCTCTGGCCATCATAAATGTAATGTATGCCGCATATATAGCACTTGCCCAAAAGGATTTGAAGTATGTAATCGGTTATTCCTCCGTATCACACATGGGCTATGTTCTTCTTGGCTTTGCCTGCCTTAATGTGGTATCTGTAAGCGGTGCTGTGGCCAACATGGTGGCTCATGGTGTAATGAGTGCCCTGTTCTTCTCCATGATTGGTTTTGTATATGAAAAGACTCATATGAGAAGCGTTACTGAGCTCCGTGGTCTGGCTCATCAGATGCCTCGTGTAGCCACCGGCTTTATGCTGGCTGGTATGGCATCTTTGGGGCTGCCAGGTCTCATCGGCTTCATTCCGGAGTTTACAATTTTCGTCGGTTCCTTCAGCGTATATCCTGTTTTTGCTATTCTGGCAATTTCCGGTATAATCTTCACCGCTCTTTACACCCTGCGTGTATTGGCGAAGGTGCTGTTTGGACCAAGGGATTCCAAGTTTGACAGATATAAGGATGCCAGAGGCGTGGAGATGATGCCACTGGTAATTCTGGGTATTGCACTGGTTGGCTTTGGTATATTCCCACAGGTTCTTATGGGGATGGTTGGCTCCGGTACGGAGCAGCTGATGCCGTTGCTTGACCGTATCGCAGAAGTACCTGGGTTCATAGGAGGGATCAGATAATGAATTTTGAAGCTATTAGTACAGAAATTTTCATTTTGGTCCTTGGACTTTTTGCTATTGTTATGGACCTGGTATTACCTAAAAATGAGTCCCGAAAGAGTATTGGTGGTGTACTGGTATTTGCTCTCACCGGGTGGGTTCTTTACATGTTTTCCATGTATGTGCCGGAGACTGCTGTGGCCGATGGTTCAGCAACTACAAGATATTTCATGGATATGATGTATATCGTGGATAACTATTCTCTGTTCTTTAAACAGTTATTTATGGTTGCCACAGTTTTTACGTTGATGTTTTCCATGGATTATATGCAGACCGTGCTTCGCTACAAGGGTGAGTTTTACGCTCTCCTGATGACAGCACTTCTCGGTATGTGCGTTCTTGCTTCTGCCAATGATTTCCTGACTGCCTTCATTGGGCTGGAGCTCATGACAATTTCTTTCTATATTTTGGTTGGTGCAAGGATTTCTTCCGTTAATTCCTCTGAGGCTGCCGTAAAGTATCTGGTGGTTGGATCAGTATCTACGGCTGTCATGCTTTATGGTATCAGCTTGGTATATGGTTCTACCGGCACAGTGCAGTTTTATGAGATGTTCCACAACCAGCATCTGTTTACCGCTGCAGGGCTTGCAGGAGCCACTATGATAATGATTGGCTTCTTCTTCAAGCTGTCAGTTATTCCGTTCCACATGTGGGCTCCTGATGTATATCAGGGGGCACCAACACCGATTACGGCCATGCTGGCCATGGGTTCCAAGGCTGCGGGCATTGCGGTGTTAATGCGTGTGCTGTATGTGGCCTTCCCATTGATTGGCTTCTATTGGCTGCCAATATTGGCAGTTTTGTCTGCGGTATGTATGATTGGCGGTAATGTTATGGCCATCCGTCAAAATGATGTGAAGCGTATGCTGGCCTATTCATCTATTGCTCAGGCAGGCTACATGATGGTGGGTATGGTATCTGCTGATTATCCTGGAATGAAGGCTGTAATGTTCTACGGTATGCTGTACGTATTTGCCAATGTAGGTGCCTTTACGGCTCTTACGGTGGTGGAACAGCAGCGTGGGGGTTCTGATTACAAGTCATTGGCGGGTCTTGCCAAGTCGGCTCCTGTTCTGGCGGCTGTCATGACCATTTCTTTGCTGTCCATGGCGGGTATTCCACCTACAGCTGGCTTTGCCGGAAAACTGTATCTCTTTACAGCTGTAGTAAATCAGGGGTATTTGTGGCTGGCCTTTGTGGGCTTTATAATGTCAATGATTTCCGTTTACTACTATCTACAGGTAGCCAAGGCTATGTATCTGGCTGAGGGTGATGGCAAGGAGCTTCATATTAGCGGTGCAGTTAGGGCTGCCGCTGTATTGAGCGTCATCGCTACTATTCTCTTTGGTGTATGGCCTGAGAAGTTGGCAGAGCTTACGAATCTGGCTGCATATACTTTCCTGCAGTAAATAATTAATTGATAACAAAAAATAGGGCCTGTGACGAGATAAATACCTTGTCATGGACCCTATTTTTACTATGCTTTAAATCAAATTTTAGATAAATTTTTTTGGTCTAAATATGTATACAGTATATTTTGCAATAAATATTAATAATACATTGCCTGGATATAGGTATGATGTTAGAATTATAGCTAGTGGATAATTGCTAACAGCTTTGATATTAGTCTTAGCCAAGGGATGGCTAATTTAATCAGGGAGGATTAGTGGGATGGTATTGAAGAACTACATGGAGGACTTTGTTCTGGATAAGCTGGAGGAGCTTATTCCTAAGTATCCAGGATGTTGTTTTTGTGAAAATTGTAGAACGGATATAGTAAATTTGGCACTTAATCACTTGCCACCTAGATATGTATCAACAGACAAGGGACAGGTTTTTGCCCGTGTGGAGTATTTTAACCGCCAAAATGAAGTGGAGATAGTCAAGCAAATTGCCGCTGCTATTGAGCAGGTGGAGGCCCATCCAAGGCATTAGATTTCAAATCGTGATAGAAGGACACTGGAATTTAGAAATATTCCGGTGTCTTTTTTTTGGTGAGTATTCAGAAACCATCAGGTTGTTGCATTTTCTTGCAGTGCTGCAAGGAAAGCCTTGGAGCCTTTGGAGAAAATCTGGTTCTTTTTCCAGGCAATAGATGGATTGGCGAAAATGGCCGGTACAAGGGGACGTGTGCAGAGACTTGTTCCCTCGGTATTGATGAGTCCGTCAAGAGACAAGGCATACCCCATGCCCTCTTTTACCATTAGTGAGGCATTGTAGATAAGGGTATAGGAACCGACAATATTAAGCTGTTCCAAGGGCCTTTCCAGCCAGTTGCGCATTTCATCACCATGGGTGCTGTTCGACAGTGTTTGACGTGATAACAGCAGTGGGGATTGCCACAAATCCTTTGCCTGGATTACGTCCTTTTGGGCCAGCTCATCTTCTTTACGCATGAGCAGAACCCAACGGTCACGAACTGGCAGGGGGAGTTCCTTATATTTTGCCGGATCCAGCTTGCCATATACAAAACCAAAATCAATAATGCCGCGGTCAAGTCTTGTCATGGTAGTGCGGCCATCTCCAGTGATGATGTGAAAGCGTAGGCCAGGATGCTTTTGGCGTAATCGTTGAGCAACTTTCATTATTTGGGCAAAGTGGATGGATTCACCGGCACCGATGCGGATATCACCGCTGACTTCTTCACTGCGTAACAGTTCGTTGGTCGTTTTGTCTACCAGTGACAATATTTCCTCGGTACGTCGTCGCAGCAGCTGTCCGTCCTCGGTAAGAAGAATACGGCGTGGTTCACGAATCAGCAGCTGCTTGCCAAATTCGTGTTCCAAATCTTTTAGCTGACGTGAAAGGGTGGGCTGGGAAAGATGGAGTTTTTCCGCTGCACGGGAAAAGCTTTCCTCCTGTGCCACGGTAAGAAAGTATTTGAGCACTCGTAATTCCATGGTTATCAGCTCCTAATGAAATGGTATATTGCAATTTTTTCTATATTACAATGAAAAAGCTATTACTGTAAAGCATAGATAGCAATTTTGTATAAGTATTGGTATTGCTTATAAGGGGAGATATAAACTATAGGAGAAAGGAAGTGAGGGCATGAACAATGAAAACATAAAAAATAAACAAGTGCTCATTTTTATTCTGGCTACTGGCGTGTTTGGAATTTTGAATACGGAAATGGGCTTTATAGGCATTTTGCCTTATATAGCCGAAAATTATCAGGTAACTGTGGTGCAGGCAGGCTGGCTGATTAGTCTTTTTGCCCTGGGGGTGGCTGTGGCGGGGCCGACTATGCCACTACTGTTGTCACGTTTTAATCGAAAATATCTGATGGTCTTTATCCTTGGATTGTTTACCTTGTGCAATGTGATTGCCGTCTTTGCAGAAAACTTTTTTGTATTGTTGGCGGTACGGGTACTGCCGGCGTTTTTCCACCCAGTCTACTGCTCTATGGCTTTTACGGTGGCAGCGGCTTTGGCAAAGCCTGGTGAGGAACCTAAGTCAGTAGCTAAAATCAATGCAGGGGTGGCTGCGGGAATGGTGGCCGGTGTGCCCATCAGCAATTTTTTGGCGGAGCAGTTTTCACTGTCGGCATCCATGGCTTTCTTTGCCATGGCTACCTTTCTGGTACTCCTGCTGACTATTTGGCTTGTGCCATCCATGCCGGTGAAGACGGGCATGAGTTATGGCAGCCAGTTGTCGGTTTTGCGAAAACCTATGCTTTGGGCATCCATAATGGCAGTTATTTTCCTAAATGGTTCGATTTTTGGCGTGTTCAATTATCTGACTGAATATCTTGGCACTGTATCTGGTGTGGTTCCTGCCTTAGTAAGTATATTGCTGTTTGTCTATGGCCTATGCAATATTGGAGGCAGTATGATGGCGGGAAATCTGCTGACGGAGCGGCCTTTGCTGGTGGTAAAAAGCTTTCCGCTGGCGGTGGCTGTTGTCTATATTGCACTGCTGGGGGGCGGAAGTGTCTGGCCTTTGATGGGGGTGATTGTGGTCATTTGGGGAATACTGGGTGGTATTAATGCCAATATTAATCAGTATTGGATTGCTAATGCTGCTCCTGAAGCACCGGACTTTGCAAATGGCCTGTTTTTGACAGCAGCCAATATGGGCTGCGTGCTTGGAACCATGGTCAGCGGGCAGTTTATCTCTGCCTGGGGAACGCAATATGTGGTACTGGGTGGGCTGCTGTTTTGTCTGCTGGCAGCACTGACTTTTTGGGTTCAATGTAGTCACAAGCAGGTGAATACGCTGCTGAGAATTCAGGCTGAGCATTAGGTTAAATGATTATTGTGTTATTCATCAACGGAAAGAACAGTTTGACAGCATAGAGCCTTTTTGTTGGCTGCAAGTAAACAAGCACTCATTTCCTTTTGACAGGAGCTGAGTGCTTGTTTTTTGAGCGATATGTTTACAAATGACTTACAAAATGCTCTATGCGCAGCAGGGCTTCGGAAATCTGCTCAATGGAGGTGGCGTAGGAGCATCTTACGAAGCCTTCACCACATTCTCCAAAGGCGTTTCCTGGTACCAGTGCCACATGCTCCTGCATGAGGATTTTTTCGGCAAATTCCTCTGACGAAAGACCGGTGGAGGTGATATCAGGGAAAATATAGAAGGCTCCCTTTGGCTCGAAGCATTTTAAACCCGCCTTTTGGAGACCATCGTAAATGAGACGACGACGCTTGTCGTATTCAGAAACCATTTTTCTCATGTATTTCTCACCGTGGCGCAGGGCCTCCACAGCTGCAATTTGGGCAGTGATTGGGGCACAGAGCATGGTATACTGATGAATCTTGGTCATGGCGGCAATGATGTCAGGATTGGACAGGGCATAGCCAATTCGCCAGCCAGTCATGGCATAAGCCTTGGAAAAACCGTTTAGAAGGATGGTTCTGTCCTTCATTTCAGGGAGTCCGGCAAAGCACACATGCTTGGTGTCCCCATAAGTGAGGTCGCCGTATATTTCATCGGAAATAACGATAAGATCGTGCTTTACGGCAAAGCGGGCAATAGCCTCCAAATCTTCCTTGGAAAGAATGGCTCCCGTTGGGTTGTTTGGATAGCCAATAAGCAGAGCCTTGGTCTTTGGAGATACATGAGGCTCCAGATCAGCAGGTGTGATGCGGAAATCATTTTCGGCCTTGGCTGGTACAGGCACCGGTATACCACCTGCCAGAGTAGCACAGGCTTTGTAGGACACATAGCATGGCTCCGGAATGAGAATTTCATCTCCAGGTGTGAGAATTGTACGCATGGCAATATCCAAGGCTTCACTTACACCTACAGTAACGAGTACATCGGTCTTTGGATTGTAATCAAGCTCAAAACGTCTTTTATGCATGAAGCAAATTTCTTCACGAAGCTCCAAAAGACCACGGTTGGCAGTGTATGATGTGTAGCCTTGCTCCAGCCCGTATACGCAGCTTTCACGAATGGACCATGGAGTGACGAAGTCAGGCTCACCAACACCAAGGGAAATAACATCCTCCATTTCGGAAGCAATATCAAAGAATTTTCTTATACCGGAGGGCGGCACACTTTTTACTATAGGTGAAATTCTGTCATTCCAGTTTGTCATATACTCATCACCAACCTACGATCTTTTTCTTTGTCATCAATGATAATGCCATCTTTCTTGTATGGCTTCAACAGGAAATGGCTGCGGGTCTGGGTTACACCCTCAATGGTTGCCAGACGGGTGGCTACGAAATTGGCCACATCCTGCATGGATTTTCCTTCAATGATTACCAACAAATCAAAGCTGCCGGACATGAGATATACAGTGCGCACCTCGTCGAAGCGGTAAATGCGCTCGGCAATGGCGTCGAAGCCCACCTCTCTCTGTGGAGTGAGGTTCACCTCGATAATGGAGGTAACGGTATTTTCGCCGGTTTTGTCCCAGTTGATGAGGGTATTGTAGCTGAGAATAATTTTATCCTTTTCCAGCTTGGCCATTTTTTCCTCAACCTCATATTCGCTGATATTCAGCATTGATGCCAGCTCCTTGGCCGGGCGGCGTGCATCATGTTTTAAAAGCTCCAAAAGTTCACGCATGGTAAGGTCTCCTTTGTACGTCATTGTTAATAATAAAAAAAGCCCCGTCCAACAAAGGACGAGACATATTCCCGTGGTACCACCTTATTCGGCTCTACTGGTGAGAGCCACTTAAGTTGCCATTATCGCTGGCTGACGGCAGAATTTTTATCTCTTGGAAGATATAATAATCTGCGGCTCATGAATAGCTTTCCGTTTATTAATAATAGCAATTTTCACCAACCATTGCCTCTCTGAATTATTTCGTAAACGTACTTTTTCAGTCATTGCCTTTGCAATTTAAAATTCTTTTGCATACTATAGCACATTGAATTTCATTTTGCAAGAGGTCGTACTTGATATTGTTTCCAATGGTGTAGAATTGTTTACTTCCTTTCGTTGCATTGAAGCGAATATTTGAGTACAATGAAAAAAGGATAAATTTCGCTGCTTGTTAAAGGAGTCGATTATTTTGGTACTTGGAAAAATCAAAGAAGTAAGTTCAGGTTTTACAAAGTTTCCTGAGGCCATACGAAAAGCTCTGTTTTTCCTGGCCGAGCATAATTTCAATGAAATGAAAGACGGTACTTACCCCATTGATGGTAAAAACAGCTATGCAATTTTGCAGCGTTATAGTACCAGACTGCCAGAAAGTGGCAAACCGGAGGCCCATCGGCAATATGTGGATATCCAGTATGTTGTCAGGGGAAGGGAGGAGCTGGGCTGGTGTCCATTGAATCCTGAGCTCATAGAGGCGGTCCCGTATGATATTGACAAAGATATAGTGTTTTATGAAAAGCTCGTTCCAGGAAGCAGTATAGTGCTTGATGAGGGCACCTTTGCTGTTCTTTATCCTGCTGACGTACATCGTCCTTGCGGTTCCTTAGATGGAAAACTCGCACCAGTTACCAAGGTGGTCGTAAAGATTGCCGTGGATTACATAAAGTGATGCTGTTTTTTTATTAAGTTTTTGGAGGCATGATTGATGACTGTAAGAAGAATTTACGTGGAGAAGCGTCAGGGGTTCTATGATATCCCGGCTCAGCAGCTTTGCGATGACCTTATTGAGAGTTTTCGCCTGACTGATCTTAGAGCTGTACGGTTGTTTAACCGCTACGATATCGAGGGCCTTAGTGATGAGGAATATGCTACAGTAAAATCTGTGGTATTTTCTGAACCACCTGTTGATGTAGTATACGAGGAGAAGCTTCCTGAGTTTGCCAATTGCAGGATGTTTGCTGCCGAATATCTGCCTGGACAGTATGACCAGACTGCTGACTCTGCCGCTCAGTGCGTACAGCTTGTTACTCAGAAGGAACGCCCTATTATTGCAACTGCAAGGGTTGTGGTTCTGGTGGGAAGCATCGATGATGCCACTTTTGCCAAAATAAAGGATTATTATATTAACGCAGTGGAAAGCCGTGAGGCCAAGCTGGAAAAGCCGGAGTCCTTGGAGATGAAGCTGAAGGCTCCTGCAGATGTTGAGGTTCTTACTGGCTTTACATCTCTTTCTGATAGTGAACTTAAGGCTTTCATGAATAATCGTGGCTTTGCCATGAGCTTTGAGGACCTGAAATTCTGTCAGAATTATTTTCGTGATATAGAGCATCGTGAGCCTACCATTACTGAAATTAGGGTTATTGATACTTATTGGTCCGATCATTGCCGTCATACCACCTTTACCACTGCCATTGATTCAGTGGGGCTTGAACAAGGACCATATACGCCAGTTATTGCCCAGGCATATCGCCAATATCAGGATGACAGACATCTGGTATACAGCGATGAAGATCGTGACGTTACCCTTATGGATTTGGCGGTTATCGGCATGAAGGTCCTTCGCCAGCAGGGAAAACTGGAGGATTTGGATAAGTCCGAGGAAATAAATGCCTGCAGTATTGTTGTAAATGCGGATATTGGCGGCGAAAACGAGGAATGGCTGGTTATGTTTAAAAATGAGACCCATAACCATCCAACAGAGATTGAACCCTTTGGTGGTGCTGCTACCTGTCTTGGCGGTGCTATACGAGATCCCCTTTCCGGGCGCTCCTATGTATATCAGGCTATGCGTGTAACAGGTGCTGCTGATCCCCGTCGTCCTGTTTCTGAGACAATAAAGGGCAAGCTGCCACAAAAAAAGATTACCCAGGGTGCCGCAGCAGGCTATAGTTCTTATGGTAATCAGATAGGTTTGGCCACTGGTCAGGTTGCGGAGGTCTACCATGAGGGCTTTATGGCCAAGCGCATGGAGATAGGTGCCGTTATTGCTGCTGCTCCAAAGGTAAATGTAGTTCGTCAGGTTCCCAAGAAGGGCGATGTAGTTGTCCTGGTAGGCGGACGTACCGGCCGTGATGGCTGTGGTGGTGCAACTGGTTCTTCCAAGGAGCATACCACTGAGTCCTTGACCACTGCCGGGGCAGAGGTCCAGAAGGGTAATCCTCCAACAGAGAGAAAGATTCAGCGACTTTTCCGTATACCTGTTGTGAGCAAGATGATTAAGCGGTGCAATGACTTTGGTGCCGGCGGTGTTTCTGTGGCTATCGGTGAGCTGACTGATGGCCTTGTGATTAATCTTGACTCCGTAAAGAAGAAATATGAAGGCCTTGACGGCACAGAATTGGCTATCTCCGAATCCCAGGAGCGTATGGCAGTAGTTCTGGACGCCGGCAATGTGGATGATTTTATCAAATATGCCGATGAGGAAAATTTAGAAGCAACTGTTGTTGCCCTGGTTACTGACGACAGACGTCTGGTGATGAAATGGCGTGGCAATGATATCGTTAATCTCAGTCGTGATTTCCTGGACACCAATGGCGTTAAACAGCATATAGATGTTGAGGTGGCAGCTCCAACCAAGGAAGATTGCTATTTCAGAAGGTTGCCTAAGAAAATTGAGGCCTTGGGCTCTGATATAGAAAAGGCTTGGCTGGAAAACTTAAAGGATCTTAATGTATGCAGTCAGAAGGGTCTGGCTGAGCGCTTTGATTCCACGATTGGCGGTAATACCGTTCTTATGCCATTTGGAGGAACCCAGCAGCTGACTCCTGCTGAAGGTATGGTGGCCAAGCTGCCTGTTCTTGGTGCTGAAACGACAACAGCGACTGCTATGACCTATGGCTACAATCCGTATCTCATGGAATGGAGTCCATTCCATGGTGCTTTGTATGCGGTAGTGGAGGCTGTGGCCAAGATGGTGGCTCTGGGTGGTCGTGCTGATACTATTCGTATGACCTTCCAGGAGTATTTTGAAAGTCTGGGCAGAGATGCTGCCAAGTGGGGCAAGCCCTTCAGTGCCCTTTTAGGTGCTCTTTGGGCACAGCATCAGTTTGAGATTCCTGCCATTGGCGGTAAGGATTCTATGTCCGGTACCTTTATGGATATGACAGTGCCTCCTACACTTACGGCTTTTGCTGTGGATGTTATGAAGGCTGATAATGCCATTTCACCTGAATTTAAGTATGTCGGCAACAAGGTTTATTATGTTGAATCTCTTCGTAATGAGTTTGAGATGCCTGACTTTACATATCTGAAAAAGGCATACAGCAAGATTAGCCAGATGATTGCCGAAAAGAAGGTATTTGCTGCTTCCAGCGTTCGCATGGGCGGTGTGGCAGCTGCCATTACAAAGATGTGTCTTGGTAACAATATTGGCTTTAAGTTTAGTGCCAATATGAAAAAAATGGATTTGTTCCGTGCAGACTATGGCGGAATTATTCTGGAATTGGCAGATAATGTTGATGTGAAGGAAGCTCTCAAGGGTGTTCGTTATATTGAACTTGGTGAAACCACAGCAGTTACCAGTATTGTTTGTGGCAATGCGGTTATTACCTTGGCTGATGCCCTTAAAGCATATACCAATCCATTGGAGAAGATTTTCCCAACAAAGATAAAAATAGACAAGAAGCCGGTTAATGAGTTCCTGTATAAGAGCGGCAACCGCATAAAGAAGCAGATTACCATTGCCAAGCCAAAGATTTTTATTCCTGTATTCCCTGGCACTAACTGTGAGTATGATTCTGCAAGGGCCTTCGAGAGGGCCGGTGGCGATCCGCAGACCCTGGTTATTCGCAACCTGACTCCTTCTGCAGTTGAGGAATCTGTAGAGGCTATTGTAAAGGGGATTAAGAATTCCCAGATTGTGATGTTGCCAGGTGGCTTCAGTGGCGGTGATGAGCCGGATGGCTCTGGTAAGTTCATTGCAGCTATGTTCCGCAATCCTCGCATAAAGGATGCAGTCCATGAGCTTCTTCAGAAGCGTGACGGTCTGATGCTTGGTATCTGTAACGGCTTCCAGGCACTGATAAAATTAGGATTGGTTCCTTATGGTGAAATTCGTGATTTGAATGATAGTTCCCCAACCCTTACACATAACCAGATTGGCCGCCATGTGTCCTGTATGGTACGCACCAAGGTCGTATCAAACCTTTCTCCATGGTTTAACAATGTAAAGGTGGGAGATATATTCACCATTCCTGTGTCCCATGGTGAGGGTCGCTTTGTAGCAGACAAAGCTGTTGTGGGCAAGCTCCGTATTAACGGTCAGATAGCCACCCAGTATGTGGGTTCTACAGGTGCTCCTTCAGCAGATATTCCGTTTAATCCAAATGGCTCTGTTAATGCCATCGAAGGTATTACAAGCCCTGATGGACGTGTGCTGGGAAAAATGGGGCATTCCGAGCGCATCGGTGGCTGTGTTGCCAAGAATGTTCCAGGCAAGCAGGATCAGCAAATCTTCGAGGCTGGAGTAGCCTATTACAAATAAAATACAGTTGAAGGCTTGTATGTAAAAAGTGTCAAATGTGCTTTCTGTTATCTTGTTGAGATCTCAGAAAGCACATTTTTTCTGTCCTGAAAAATATTTTTTCAGTGTAAAATCAGTGATTACAAGCGTTCAGAATAATTGTTCAAAAATTTTTTAAAAATTTTTCAGAAGAAAGAAGGAATTTAGTTTATTATGGCGAAATATACACGCGAGGAAAAAGTTAATAGACCTGGATGTGTTCCGAATGCCGATATGGCAAAGGAAACCATCTATCTACTGCTTCCGGTAATATGAGTTTAGCCGCCGTACCTTAAGAGAGGATTCTTGTATGTGCTGCCGGACCGAGGAGAAAAGGTCGCGAATGGTATAGCACCTGTGATGGTTGGTACCATATTGCTGGAGCAACATTTTGATTCGGGTATCATGTAGTTGCTTGCAGAGAGATAGGCCAGGCTAAAAAATTAACTTCACCTTTTATGAGCCGATGAATCGGGGGATTGTATCGGCTGCCGTATTTTAATTTTAGAGGGGGATTTTTTAAAATGGCAAAGAAGTATGTAATGGCGTTAGACGCAGGTACCACTAGTAACAGAGCTATCATCTTTGATGAGAACTCCAAGATTGTAGGCGTTTCTCAGAAAGAGTTCACTCAGATATTCCCACAGCCAGGTTGGGTTGAGCATGATGCAGATGAGATTTGGAGCACCATGACTACTGTTATGAAAGAAGCTCTGGAGCAGAGTGGCCTCGCAGCTAGCGACATCGCAGCTATCGGTATCACCAACCAGCGCGAGACTGCAGTTGTATGGGATAAGAACACTGGTCGCCCAGTATACAATGCAATTGTATGGCAGTCCCGTCAGACTGCTGATATCGCAGATGGCTTGAAGAAGAAGGGCCTCACTGAGGAGTTCAAGTCCAAGACTGGTTTGACTATCGATGCATATTTCTCTGGTACCAAGATTACTTGGATTTTCGAGAATGTACCAGGTACTCGTGAGCGCGCAGAGAAGGGTGAACTGCTCTTCGGTACTATCGATACTTGGCTGATTTGGAAGCTGACCGGTGGTAAGGCTCATGTAACTGATTATTCCAACGCTTCCCGTACTTTGATGTACAACATCAAGGAACTGAAGTGGGATGATGCACTTCTCGGATATCTCGGTGTTCCTAAGTGCATGCTTCCAGAGGTTCGTCCATCCTCTGGTGTGTATGGTGAGGCTGTTCCTTCCATTTTGGGTGCTGCTATTCCTGTTGCAGGTGCTGCAGGTGACCAGCAGGCTGCTCTCTTTGGTCAGAACTGCTTCGAGCCAGGTATGGCTAAGAACACCTATGGTACTGGCTGCTTCATGCTGATGAACACTGGTACTGATATCTATGATTCCAAGAATGGTCTGGTAACCACTATCGCTTGGGGCCTTGATGGCAAGGTTGAGTATGCTCTTGAGGGCTCCATCTTCGTAGCAGGTTCCGCTATTCAGTGGCTGCGTGACGGCGTTCGCATGGTTGATTCCGCTCCAGATTCTGAGTGGGTAGCCAAGAAGGTTCGTGACACTGCTGGTGTATACCTCGTTCCTGCATTTGTAGGTCTTGGTGCTCCATACTGGGATCAGAACGCTCGTGGTATGATCATCGGTATTACCCGTGGTACCACCAAGGCACATATCGTTCGTGCAACTCTGGAGTCTCTTGCATATCAGACCAGAGATGTTCTGGGTGCAATGGAAGCAGATTCCAACATTAAGCTGGCTTCCCTGAAGGTTGATGGTGGTGCTGTTGCCAACAATCTGATGATGCAGTTCCAGGCTGATATCCTCGGCGTTCCAGTAGATCGTCCTCAGATTATTGAGACTACTGCTCTTGGTGCAGCTTACCTGGCAGGTCTTGCTGTAGGCGTTTGGAACAACAAGGAAGAGTTGAAGACTGCTTGGAAGTTGGATGTTCGCTTCGAGCCAGTAATGGATAAGTCCGAAGCTGATAAGCTCTACAAGGGCTGGCAGAAGGCTGTTAAGCACTCCATGCATTGGCTGGATGAGGACTAATCAAAAAAGATTAGTTTCTTAAGTTAAGTTGTTCATTTTTTAAGAATTCAATTTCTGGTACCGGCCCCATTCGGGGCTGGTACTGGATATGAATTGCAGCAATTATTTTTATTATTTCATTGAAAGAGGGATAAGAAAATGGATAATTTGTTAGGCGAGTTCGTCGGCACTATGGTACTGATGGTATTTGGTTGCGGTGTTAACGCAAACATGACTTTGGCTAAGTGTTATGGTCGCGGTGGCGGCTGGATCTGCACAACCACTGGATGGTGTTTTGCAGTTGTAATGGGTGTTTACACCTCTGTAGCTCTGGGTGCTCCTCAGGCTGATATCAATCCTTCCGTTACTATTGCCAAGACTTTGGCAGGCGTTTACACTTGGGATCAGTTTGCTGCTACTTCCATCGTTCAGATTCTTGGTGGTATCCTTGGTGCTATCATTGTTTACCTTGCTTATCTCCCACATTGGGCAGAGACTGAAGGCAGCAAGCTTGGTGTATTCTCCACTGCTAACGCTTGTGGTAACCAGATGACTGGATTCTTAGGCGAGTTTATCGCTACCTTCTTCCTGATGTTTGGTATCTGGTGTATCTTCTCCAAGGGCGTACAGGGCTCCATCGGCCTTGCTCCTGGCTTTGGTCCTTATCTCGTAGGTTGCTTGATCTGGGCTCTTGGTCTTTCCCTTGGTGGTTGCACTGGTTATGCAATGAACGCAGCTCGTGACCTTGGTCCAAGAATTGCTCATGCAATCCTGCCAATTCCTGACAAGGGTGACAGTAACTGGGGTTATGCTTGGGTTCCAGTAGTAGCTCCTCTTTGCGGTGGTGTTGCAGCTTATGTTGTATCCAGCGCTCTCGGTATTATCTGATAGCATTTGCTAGTATGAGTTAATTAAACATCCCCACTTGTGACTTCATGGGTGGGGATGCTTTTATTAAATAGGGGTATTAGTATTTATTAACTTTTCAGGAGGGATTTTTGTGAAGAAGCTCATTAACGAAGTTGTAAATGTTGAAGAGGAAATGATTCTTGGCTTGGTAAAATCTGCACCAGACAAGCTCCGTAAATTGGATTGCGGTAATGTTGTAGTAAGAGCCAACAAGAAAGAAGGCAAGGTTGCATTGGTTTCCGGTGGCGGTAGCGGTCATGAGCCTGCACATGGCGGTTATGTTGGGGAAGGCATGCTGGATGGTGCAGTAGCAGGTGCCGTATTTACATCTCCTACTCCAGACCAGATTTATGAGGCCATTAAAGCTGTAGCTACTGATAAAGGCGTTCTCTGTATCGTAAAGAACTACACCGGTGATATCATGAACTTTGAGATGGCTATTGATATGGCCAAGGATGAGGGCATCAAGGCTGATTATGTAGTAGTAAACGATGATGTAGCTGTTAAGGATTCCCTTTACACTACTGGCCGTCGTGGCGTAGCTGGTACTATTTTGGTTCACAAGATTGCCGGCGCATTGGCAGAGAAGGGGGCCAGCCTGGAAGAGGTTAAGGCTGTAGCTGAAAAGGTTATTGCCAATGTTCGTACCATGGGTATGGCCATTACTGCCTGCACCATGCCAGCAGCTGGCAAGCCTGGTTTTGAGCTTGCTGACAATGAGATGGAAATCGGTATCGGTATCCATGGTGAGCCAGGTACTTCCCGTGAGGCTTTGAAGCCTGCCAATGCTATTGCTGAGGAGCTCCTCAATAAGATTACTGATGATATTGATTTTGTTGGCAAGGAAGTAGCTGTTATTGTCAATGGCATGGGTGGTACTCCTCTCATGGAATTGTACATTGTTAACAATTTCGTTCATGATTATCTGGACAAGAAGGGTATTAAGATTTATGATACTATGGTAGGAAACTATATGACATCTATTGAGATGGCTGGTTTCTCCATTACTCTGCTTCGTCTGGATGATGAACTTAAGTCCTTGTACAATGCAAAGGCAGATACACCAGCTCTGAAGCGCTAATAAACTGAGGGGAGCTGTTTAAAACGATTACTAATGCACAGATGATTGACATCTTGAAGGCTATTGCTGCCAAGATCGATGAAGAAAAGGATTATCTCACTGAACTTGACAACGAGATTGCTGATGGTGATCACGGTGTAAACATGGCTAAGGGTTTTGATGCAGTTGTAGCAAAATTGGATGCTATGGCTGGAAAGGATATTGGAAGTATCCTTAAAACAACTGGTATGACACTGGTATCCACCGTTGGCGGTTCTGCCGGTCCTCTTTATGGTACTGCTTTTATGAAGGCTGGTGCCAAGCTGGCTGGCAAAAACGAAATGGATGGCAAGGACCTTGTTGAGGCAATGGAGGCTGCCATTGGCGGTATCCAGATGCGCGGCAAGGCTACCACTGGCGAAAAAACCATGCTGGACGCTCTCTGCCCTGCTTTTGATGCTTTGAAGGAAGGCATAGAGGCTGGTGAGGAGCTTAAGGATGCTTTGACCAAGGCTGTTAAGGCGGCTGAGGATGGTGTTGAGTACACCAAGACCATCAAGGCTACTAAGGGACGTGCAAGCTACATTGGTGACCGTAGTATTGGTCATCAGGACCCTGGCGCAACTTCTGCATTCTACATGCTGGAGACCCTGTTGGCAAACATCTGATAATTAAGTTTTTAGAGCCAGGCTTAGGGGAAGCTCCTTGGCCTGGCTTTTCTTTTAAGGAGAATTGAAATATGGTTGGTGTAGTTATTGTTTCCCATAGCCAAACTTTGGCCGAGGGTGTAGTTGAATTGGCAAAACTGATGGCTTCTGATGCAAAGATTGTTGCAGCGGGCGGTCTTGACGATGGCACTCCTGGTACCAGCTTTGAGAAGATTTACAATGCTGTTGAGGAAGTTTACTCTGATGATGGTGTTGCAGTTCTCATGGATATGGGCAGTGCTGTAATGACCACTGAAATGGTTATTGAGGCAATGGAAGGCCGTAAGATTGTTATGCTGGATGGTCCTGTTGTGGAAGGCGGCGTCGTAGTAGCCCTGGAAGCATCCCTGGGTACTCCGCTGGAGGAGCTTCAGGAAAAGGTTGATGAAGCAAGAGATACTAAAAAATTAGATAACTGATTGGTTTTACCAATATTACCAATACATAAAATGAGGCTGCGGATATGGCTGTTTGATGTCATATTTCCGCAGTTTTTTCTTTATACATAATATGAAATAGTACCATAGTCTTTGCAATAAAAAGATATTTTACATGCTATATATAAATTAGACAACAAATTGGCTAAAAAAAATTAGCAAAAGGATGATTTGAAATTGTTAAAATATTCCTTTTTCTTTACAAAATATGCTATAATAAAGTAGTCGGGAGGGGTAGCAATTGAAGTTAAGAGGAAGCTTATGTCTGTTGTTGGCAGCTTTTATTTGGGGTATCACATTTGTGGCCCAGCTGGCTGGAATGGACAATATTGGCCCCTTCACCTACGGCTTTGCCCGCTATGTAGTAGGTGTTATGGCCATACTGGTAGTTTGGTATGGCTTTAGAGAAAAACGCCGTGCTGCCAAGGAGCGTGGCGAGTATTATTCAGGCTGGAAGGCTGGCATGGGTGCCGGCGTTATTATGTTTGTGGCTTCCGCCTTTCAGCAGTGTGCGCTGCAGTATACTACTGCCGGCAAAACAGCATTTATAACCTGTTTATATATTATTTTTGTCCCGATTATTTCGGTGGTCATAGGGAAAATATTGAAGCTGGAAAATTGGATAGGTGCCTTGGCAGCTCTTGTTGGGCTATATTGCTTGTCCATAAAGGGAGATTTTGATTTAAATTACGGTGATGTTCTTGCTTTCATCTGCTCAGTTTTTTGGTCATTGCATATTATGTATATTGACCGTTTTGCAGATAAAAAGGATAACATAGATATATCGGCTTCTCAGCTGGTGGTTTGTGCTGTGTTGAATGGAATAGTTGCCTTTGCCATGGAGAGTGTAGTTTGGCAACACATTGTAGATGCTTGGTTCCCAATAGTTTTTGCCGGGGTGATGTCCTCCGGAATAGCCTTTACTTTACAGATTGTGGGGCAGAAATATGCGGAACCGGCTCATGCAGCTATTATAATGAGTCTTGAGTCAGTGTTTGGTGCTGTGGGCGGTTGGTTCGTGCTTAATGAGCAAATGTCCCATATAGAGGTGTTTGGCTGTATGATGATGCTGATGGGGATGCTGATTACTCAGGGCAGTGTTATTCTAAGAAATCATTCGTTTAAAATATAGTATAGTATAGAAGAAATAAAGGATTCTTTTACACTATGGGGAGGATTGCAAGGATGACTGAATCTAATTCTTCAATAAGAGAAGCAGTTGTTACTATAAAAATCGTTGGTGTCGGTGGTGGCGGCAATAATGTTTTGGCCCGTCTTGCTGAGGATGGCATGGACAAGAGCCAGCTTGTAGCTGTTAATACTGATGTGCGTCAGCTCAGGGTCCTTGATGCTGCAGGCATTCCTGCAGTTTTGATAGGTGCAAATTTAACTAGAGGCCGTGGTACTGGTGGCGATCCTGAAAAAGGACAGTCAGCAGCTATTTCTGATGCGGATCAGATTGCAGAGGCAATTCAGGGGGCTGATTTAGTATTCATTACTGCTGGCATGGGTAAAGGTGTTGGTACCGGTGCGGCACCTGTAGTGGCCAAGATCGCCCACGATATGGGCATCCTTACAGTGGGTATGGTAACCTTGCCATTTTCCCATGAGGGCAGCCGTAAAATGGAAGTAGCACGGGATGGCGTAAAGCTCCTGCGTGAGCATATGGATGCCCTGGTTGAGGTAAAAAATGATAATATTCAGCGCCTGCCTGAGTTTAAACAGAAGTCTGTTGGTGAGTCCTTCAGCATGGTGGATGATGTATTGCGTCAGTCCATCAGCAGCATTGTGGAAATGATTCAGACCACAGGCGTTATTAATGTGGATTTTGCAGATGTTACAACCATATTTAAGAGCGGTGAGAACTGTGATGCTGTCATGGGTATGGGTGAGGGAGCCAATGCCTTGGAGGCTGTTCAAACTGCAATTAGTTCTCCGCTTATCGAGACCTCCATCAAGGGTGCCCGTGGACTTATAGTAAATATGACAGGCAGCAGGGATTTGCCTCTCCATGATGTTAGGGAGGCCAATGAATTCCTTTATGATAACACCCATCCTGATGTAGAGAATATTATTGGTTTGGTTGTGGATGATAATATGGGGGACAGAGTAAGAGCTACAGTTATAGCTACTAACTTTGATCCTGCTGTTCTTGCTGATAAAAACAGCATTGTAAAGCCAATTCAGTTTGGTAAGGTGGAAGCACCTAATCCTGTTCCACCACTTTACGTGGATAAAAAGCCAGAGCCTCAGCCAGATGCAGAGGGAAATGTTCAGACCA
>DFHJ01000064.1:0-5870 GCA_002372665.1 Anaerovibrio lipolyticus | reverse complement strand
CAGAAGAAAAGAAAGATTAATAAATAGATTTATGGAAACTCGTTTTGAAAGAACAGAGCTGCTTCTGGGAGAAGCAGCTCTGACGAAGATGTCCGGTAGCCGTGTAGTTATTTTTGGTGTTGGTGGTGTTGGTTCATATACCGTTGAAGCCTTGGCCAGATGCGGTATCGGGCATTTTTTGCTTATAGACAATGATGTAGTCAGCATAAGCAATATAAACAGGCAGCTACATGCCCTCACCAGTACAGTGGGGCAGTACAAGACCAGGCTTATGGCTGAACGCATAAAGGAGATTAATCCAAAGGCGGTGGTAGAAACAATTGAGGATTTTTATCTGCCGGATAACCGGGATAAATTCCTCAGGGGGAAGATTGATTACATTGTGGACGCCATAGACACAGTAACAGCCAAAATAGATTTGGCGGTGCAGGCTGATAAAATGGGAATACCAATTATCAGCAGCATGGGAGCTGGCAATAAGCTGAATCCGGCAGAATTTGAGGTCTCGGATATATATAAAACCAGCGTGTGTCCCTTGGCAAGAGTGATGCGTCAGAAGCTGAAAAAGCTGGGAGTGAAGAAGCTAAAGGTTGTCTATTCCAAAGAAGAGCCTATTAAGCCAAAGAAAAAATCTGGGGAGACAGATGATACTTCCAATGGCGCCTCCAAAAGGGCTGTTCCAGGCAGCGTGTCGTTTGTTCCTTCAGTTGCCGGCCTTATCGTAGCCAGTGAGGTAGTGAAGGATCTGTGTAGTGGGTTAATTGAACGATAAAATTAACCTTGGTTTGGTTATTTCCGTGTATACATTATATTTAACAATTTTGTTATATCTACTATGACAATAAAATAATATTATGATATAATATTATTTGTTGTATACCAAAACTTATTAAGGGGTTTTGAGGTGTAAATGTATAAGGAGGAATAAGAAATGAAACTGTTTGGCAAACTTTCTCTGTTAAGCGTCATGCTGGTGACAATTATTGCACTGGTTGCAGGTTGCGGCGGTGATGGCGGTAAGAAATTCCTGAACATTGCTACTGGTGGTACTGCTGGTACCTACTATCCAATCGGTGGTGCAATGTCTGAGATCCTGAACAATGAGATTAAGGGCATGAACGCAAGTGCCCAGAGTACCGGTGCAACTGTAGCAAACATCAATATGCTGAAAGAAGGTCAGGTGGATCTGGCTATCGTTCAGAACGATATTACCTACTATGCTGCGAACGGCACAGAGATGTTCGAAGGCAAGAAGGTAGAAAACATTAAGGGTATTGCTACTCTGTATCCAGAGACCTGTCAGATTGTAACTCTTGATGGTAAGGGCATCAAGACAATCGCAGATCTGAAGGGCAAGCGCGTTGCTGTAGGTGCTATGGGTAGTGGTGCTGAGGCCAATGCACGTCAGATTCTCGCCGCTTATGGCATTACTTATGATGATATTGATGAGCAGTTCCTTTCCTTCAGTGAGGCAGCAAGCGCATTAAAGGACGGTAACGTTGATGCAGCATTCCTCACCGCTGGTTATCCTACTGCTGCAGTACAGGATATCGCTTCCCAGAACAAGGTTCGTCTGCTTCCTGTAGAGGCTGCAAAGGCTGATGCTTTGATTGCCAAGTATCCATTCTACACCAAGGTTACTATTCCAGCAGGTACTTATGGCATGACTGAGCCAGTAGAGGCTATTTCTGTTATGGCTATGCTGGTATGCTCTGACAAGGTTGACGATGCTCTTGGTTATGAAATCACCAAGGCTCTGTTCACTCACCTTGATCGCATTCAGGCAGCACACGCCGCAGCAAAGGCTATTACCAAGGAAGGCGCAGTTAAGGGTATGCCAATTCCTATGAATGCCGGTGCTGAGAAGTTCTTTAAAGAGTAAGAGAATATGAAAGCTATGGGAGCTGTTATAGAAGCTATTCTTTCAGCTCCCCTTTTTAAAATGATTAAAAGAATACTTGCATCATGTATACTGGTATTGGTCTTGTGCTGTGCCGGTTGGTGGCTGACAAGGCCAATACTCGGTATATATGGTAATGAAACACAAAAAGTTGTGACCATGGAGGTCACGCCAGATACCAAACTGGAAATAAGCTTTATACATTCGGTGCAAAAAACTTTAGTGGAGGAGTTTCTCACGCCTGATGAGAAGCTAAGGGGCTTTGTGCTGAATTCCACCAAATATCATTCTTTTGGTGTTGGATTGCCTTTTATGGAGTCAGATGGTGCGTTCCGACAGGAGGGAAATGCCTTTATTATGGATGATATGAACCGTCACTTCAACGAATTGAACCTGCGTACTGGAGTGGGTACCAAGCTGACGGTTACGGTTGATGATCAGAAATTTGAGCTTTATGAAATGTTTGAGCCTGGTCAAAAAATAGATATTGTTATTATACCTAGATTTAAGACCTTTTTCAGGTAACGGTAAGAAGGAGGGACTATACAGCTATGGCAGAAGAAAAAGATGAAAAAGAGCTGGCCGCCGAAGTGCTGAAAAAGTACGATAAAGAGTCAGATACTATGCTGTATACGGGGGTTATGGCCAAAATTGTATCGGCCATTGCAATTACGTTTTCAGTATTCCAGTTATATACCGCTATCTTTGGTGTATTGGATGCCCAGCTGCAGAGAGCTGTGCATTTAGGATTCGCCTTGGCGCTGTCATATTTACTTTATCCTACACGAAGATCCTGGTCCAGAACCAAGGTACATCCTCTTGATGTGTTGCTGTCAATATTGGGTGCAGCGGCACCTGCCTATATCTGTATAATGTACCGTGAGCTGGCTATGCGTGCCGGTATGGTAACGCCTACAGATATGATAATTGGTGTTCTCGGCCTGTTGCTGGTGGTGGAGGCCACCCGCCGTGTGGTTGGTATACCAATGGTTGTTGTGGTTTTGGTATTTTTGACCTACGCATTTGCAGGACCTTATATGCCTGGTGTTCTTGCTCACAGAGGATTGTCCATAGAACAGCTGGTGGGTCACTTGTATTTTACTACTGAGGGTATTTTTGGTATCCCGTTGGGCGTATCGTCTACCTTCATATTCCTGTTTATATTGTTTGGTGCTTATTTGGAGTCCACCGGTCTTGGCAAATTCTTCATTGATATTGCCAACGCAATTGCCGGTTGGGCCAGTGGTGGTCCGGCGAAGGTAGCCGTACTTTCCAGTGCTCTTATGGGTACTGTATCTGGCAGCTCCGTTGCCAATGTTGCCGGTACTGGCAGTTTTACTATTCCAATGATGAAAAAATTAGGCTATCGCAAGGAGTTTGCGGGAGCAGTTGAGGCCGCATCCTCCACAGGAGGTCAGCTGATGCCACCGGTAATGGGGGCTGCTGCATTCCTTATGGCTGAATTTGTTGGCGTACCGTACATTGACATAGTTGCAGCTGCAGTAATTCCTGCTATTTTGTACTTTACCGGTTTGTGGTTGGGTGTTCATTTGGAAGCCAAACGGAACAATCTGAAGGGTGTTCCTCGTGACCAGCTGCCAAAGGCATGGGTTATTTTCAAAGAGCGTGGCCATTTGGCAATTCCATTGGTAGTTATTGTTTATTTGCTGGTAACTGGTTATACTCCAATGCGTGCGGCTCTGGTAGCCATTGTGCTTTCAATCGTGGCATCTGCCCTTAGAAAGTCCACCCGTATGAAGCCTATTGAAATAATCAAGGGCTTGGAGGCTGGTGCCCGTAATGTATTGGGCGTTGTTATTGCGTGTGCTTCCGCCGGTATCATTATTGGTGTTGTAACCAAGACTGGTATTGGCCTGAAGCTGGCATCTGGTCTCTTGGCATTGTCCGGAGGCAATTTGCTCCTTACAATGTTCTTTACCATGATTACTTCAATTGTATTGGGCATGGGCGTTCCTACCACCGCAAACTACGTTATTACATCAACTATTGCGGCTCCGGCTCTTGTGCAGATGGGTGTACCAGTATTGGCTGCCCACATGTTCGTGTTCTATTTCGGCATAATTGCGGATGTAACACCACCGGTGGCACTGGCGGCCTATGCGGCCTCGGGTATAAGTGGCGGTAAACCGCTGATGACAGGTGTAAATGCATCGAAGCTGGCTATAGGAGCATTCATCATACCGTACATATTTGTAATGTCGCCAATGATATTGATGATAAATGCCACGGCCTTTGGACTAATATTCTCCACGGTTACGGCAATATTGGGAATGGTAGGTGTAAGCTCTGCAATGATTGGTTATTTGGCAGATCACAGCAAGCCTATTGAGAGAGTTATTCTGTTTGTAGGCGGTATTTTGATGATTATTCCTGGTGTGGAAACCGATATTCCAGGTATGGTTATCCTGATTGCAATTTTGCTGCTGCAGAGAAAACGTCGCCTGAGCAGAGAAGCAGCTGAGGCATAATATTGAATTTTGTGACTGATACTGGCATCCTGAGTTACTTTGGAAAATGTAATTCAGGGTGCTTCTTTTTTAGTTAAAAATATTGAATTAATAGAGGAATTTGTATATCATTGTATATAAGAGTGCTAGTGTCTACGATTGGGGGATGAGTGATACCAATGAATAAGCGTACTAATATCCCACAAGGATCTATTCTTAGGCGAATATCCTTGTTTTTCAAGATGATTCAGCGGACAACGGATGATTACTATTTTGCTATGGACATTGATGAGAATCTGATTACGGTGTCGGCAAATATGGTTAATGATTTTGAGGTTCCCAGCGAGTGCTTCTATGATATGGATCAGTATTGGGTTCCATTGATTCATCCTGATGATTTGGATGGGTTTTATGAATCAATGAAGGTACCGGAATCCAGAAGGGCCAATATTGGTCAGGATTATGAATATCGTGTTAAAAACAAAAAAGGTGATTATATATGGGTACGCTGTCGGGGGCAATATGCCTTTGATACCCGTACGGATAAGCCATTTCTGTTTCTGGGAAGTGTCAAAAAGCTGGCTCAGAGGAATCATGCTGATGAGCTTACGGGGCTGTTGAACAAATATCAATTTGAACATGCTGTCAAGGTGGCCTTGAATCGGTATCGCGTGGATGGAATCGGCGGGGCATTGATGGTTTTCGGAATTGATAATTTTAAAATCGTTAATGAAACCTATAACCGTCATTATGGTGATGAGGTATTGAAGCTGGCTGCAAAAATGATTTCGGATGTGCTGCCAGCGGGGGTAATGCTGTATAAGATGGACGGCGATGAATTTGCCCTGGTTATACAGGATGTGGACACAGAGAAGATTGAAGATATTTACGGAAGTGTTCAGAAAAGCTTTGCCCGTCCTCATAATATTGATGGCAAGCAATTTTTCTGCACCGTTTCCTGTGGTACGGTGTTGTTCCCTCAGGCTGGCAAGGATTATCTGGTTCTTCATAAGCATGCAGAGGCAGCCTTGGATTTGGCCAAGAAGGATGGTAAAAACAAGAATTGTATTTTCTCCAAGGAGAACTACAATCGCTGGATACGTTCACTGAGTATGCGGGATGACCTTAAGGTAAGCATTGAACGGGGCTGTGAGGGATTTTCTCTGTTTTATCAGCCTCAGGTCAGTGCTCAGGAAAATAGAATTGTTGGTGCTGAGGCTTTGCTTCGTTGGCGCAATCCTAAGGGACGTATGGTTTCACCAATGGAATTTATCCGTATTCTGGAGGAAACCAAGATGATTATTCCGGTGGGGTACTGGATTTTTGAAACTGCTGCTAGCCAGTGCAAAGAGTGGCAGAAGGCCAACCCGGGTATGAGCATCAGTATAAATCTGTCCTATGAGCAGATCAAGGATGCTTCCTTCAAGGATTTTGTGGTGGACTGTCTGGAGCGGTATGAGATTGCTCCTGAGCAAATTGTGCTTGAGCTTACGGAATCGACC
>DFHJ01000055.1 GCA_002372665.1 Anaerovibrio lipolyticus | reverse complement strand
TCATCAGATAGATTGTACACAATTAATTTTAAATCAAGGAGATGTATATTATGAGTATTTTCGGAAAAACTAAGGGTACTGACATGGAGCAGGTTATTGAGTATATGGCAAAGGCTGAAAGCGACGGTGCAATGATGTATCAGTTCCTTGCCCGTATGGCCAGAGAACAGGGCTTGCCTGAAGTAGCAAAAAAGTTTTACAATATTGCTATGCAGGAGTCCATTCATTCCGGTTTCTTCTCCGCATTAAACGGAAAATATGACCAGAATTTCTGGCCAATGGTGGCTGAAGTCCAGAAGCTGGAGGCCTCTGCCGATGAGAAGATGCCTGAAATGATTGAGGGTCTCCGCAAGCTGGGAGTTCATGACGCTGCTGATGAGCTGGATACCTTCATGGCCCAGGAAATGAATCACGGCAAGATTCTGGCCGAGCTTTTGGCAGAGCATGCTCCTGAGCTTTGCAAATAAATTTTAGGAATATCAATCACCCCAAGGAGATAATAACGTGGCAAACTACGAACAGCTTAGATTACGCAATCAACTATGCTTCCCATTATATGTATGTTCCAAAGAGGTTGTACGCAAGTATAAGCCCCTTTTGGATGAATTGGACCTTACCTATACCCAATACATTACAATGATGGCTATGTGGGAGCACCAACAGCTTTCTGCCAAGGAGTTGGGCAATATCCTCTATTTGGATTCCGGTACCCTGACCCCTGTGCTTAAAACTCTGGAAAAAAAGGGCTTCGTAGAACGCCAGCGTTCCAAGGACGATGAACGCAGTCTGATAATTTCCCTCACCCCAGAGGGAAATGAGCTTCAGGACAGGGCTGCTTACATCCCAGAGGCCATGGGAAAATGCATCGACATGGATTTGGAGGATTTGAAGACCCTACACAGACTTCTGCATAAATTCATGGACACCTCAATAAAATGAGAAAAGCAATACGTAACCTGACCTCTGGTCATCCCATGCCGTATCGGGGACGAACCTACTCCCTGGAAATACGCAAAACACTGGATAAGCCACAAGTAAAAATAGATGGGGACAGACTTACAGTTAATTTTTACAAGGAACACCCTGAAGTACCTGTGCAGGTGCCTTTGGTAAAATGGTATCGCCGCAAGTCGCAGCATTACATCATAAGCCGCACTGCCTACTGGTCTGAGGAAATGGGGTTATCCTTCAATAGGATTTTTATCAAAGACCAGGATTCCCGCTGGGGAAGCTGTTCGTCCCTTAGAAATCTTAATTTTAACTGGCGCATTATTATGGCACCGGATGAGGTGATAGATTATCTTCTTATCCACGAGCTGGCACATTTAAAGGAAATGAACCACTCCACTGCCTTTTGGAAGTTGGTTGCCCAATACGATCCTGAATACAAATTGCACCGTCAATGGCTGAAGGATAATGGCAAGGCTATCTTCCTGCTGTTGCCAAAGCTGCCTGTATCGCTGCTGGATTCCATATTTTTCCATGTGGATTAGTAACATATCAAAAACACAAAAAAGAACAGCCCCCGACTGGTATACCACCATTTGGGATTGCTGTTCTTTTAATTTGCAAAAATATTAAATGATTATGCGGCAATATCCACATTGGCTCCCCGATACTTCACAGCATCGGTCTGCTTCAAATCCTTCTGATACGGATTCTCCTCGTTGTAATACTTAATCTGGGTATTGGTCTCCCCACCTGAGATATAGGAGCGGCCACATTCCGGACAAATATCCGTCTTTAGGCGTACTGTAGCCCTTTCCACATGCCCATTGTTATTTCTGGCCTTGTTATAGGCATTGGAAACATGCTCCTGCTCATGACCCAGCACTACTGCTGCCGCATTGTCGGGATCAATGTGACCAGGTGCCTTAAAGGACACCATTTCATCGGAGCCATCAGTATATTTGCGATTTTTACAGGTTTCACACTCTGCCGGAGATGACTTTTTGCCAGGCTTTATCTGATGTTCAGGACCAACGCCCTTTCCATCAGTCACCTGAGGTCCCTGGGCAGCATAAGGGTTAGACATATATCCGCTAATTCCACCGATTTCCACCTTCATACACCTCCCTTAATACCTATCCATTATGATAAAAGCATAGGCCAGTTCACCAAAAGTAACGGTGTTTACAGACTTGATTCCCATTGTTATCAGTCTTAAATTGCCATTCTTCATGGTAAGCCTAAGCTCCACCTTATTTATGCCGCTGGCCCTGTGTTTTACCACGTTGACACCAGCCCTAAGCAGATTATAATCATCTGGATGAACCACATTCTTGATATTGTTATCCACCATCTGACGCATTTCCTTTGGAGAATTGTAGCCTAGGATTTTCACTACATCCTTGTTATAGTGAATCAATTCACCAGTATCCAGACGGAAGGCCAAAAAACCTCCTGGCAAAAATTCCGTCATGGCTCCTGCCAGCTTCAATAAATCGTTATTGAGAATTTTTCTAAAGAACTTGTTATGGTCTGCCCGTTCCTCATAATATTTGCTTTTCTCCTCATACATATGCCTGTCTGCCTCAGCCACACCAGTTTCAATATTTTCCAGACCTTTAACCAGTACCATGCCCAAAGAGGCAGAAACATTCTCTGTCCAGCAGGTTTTTAATTTCATCACTTTTTTGCCAAGGGAGCTTTCACTTTCATCAAAGGAGAGTATGATAAATTCATCCCCACCCATACGGTAAATCTCTGCATCATAAAAGACCTGTTTGGCGGTTTCCACCACATTTTTTATAAGCAAATCTCCTGCAGTATGGTCCTCCTCGTCATTTACCTCCTTGAGCCCATTAATATCCATATACACAATGCCAATTGACCTATTGGAGGCATCCGGAAAATCAGCAAAGCGCTCAATATCTTCGTAATAACCCTTTCGGTTTTTCACACCTGTAAGAGCATCAGTGGTAGAATCCACTACGGACTTTTCGCTTTCCAGCAGACGAATAATATTGTTGATACGGGTAAGAATCAGCTTTGGTATATACGGCTTGGCGATAAAATCAAAAACTCCCATATCAAGGCAATGTATTTCCTCATTTATAGAGCTATGTACCGTCGTAACAACAATAGGTATCTTGGATAGCTTAATATCCTCCTTCACTACCTCAATGAACTCATATCCGTTCATAACCGGCATATTAATATCCAAAATAACAACGGAAATTTCCTTGTAATGCTCCCGCAAAAAATTAAGTCCATCCAAACCATTGGATGCCGTGATTATATTAAAGCTCTCCTCCAAAATATTACAGAGGATTTCCCTATTTACAACATTGTCCTCCACTACCAACAGAGTAGGTTTATATGCAGTTGTTTCCTGCACAGGTACCACCGTCCTTAAAGAACATTATCCTATCATTGTTTAATTCGACAATAGGCAGAAAAATCCTGCAAAACATAAAACAAAAACCCCTGATACAAACCAGGGGTTTTATGGCTAATGCCACGTTTACAGTGTAGTAAAAAAATTATTTGTTAACTGCATCCTTCAGAGCCTTACCAGCCTTGAAAGCAGGAACCTTTGCGGCAGCAATCTTGATTTCCTCACCAGTCTGAGGATTGCGGCCGGTACGAGCAGCACGCTCATTTACCTTGAAGGTACCAAAGCCTACCATCTGTACAGCGTCGCCAGCAACGAGAGCTTCCTGGATAGCTTCCATGGTAGCCTTTAATGCAGCGCCTGCATCCTTCTGAGTTAACTCTGCCTTTTCTGCAATCTTTGCAACTAATTCTGCTTTTGTCATAGTGTTCATTCTCCTCTCAGTTACTTACACTGCTAGTATAATAGCATAGTGAAAGTCGTTTGTCCAATTAAGACTAAATATTTATCAAAAAAATGGGAAAAATGTCCATTTATGGTACAATCCCACTTCTGATACGGAATTATGGGCTATTGTGTCTCCGAATAAAGTCCATAAATTCATAAACAGGCAACGGCTTGGAAAAATAGAAGCCCTGAATGGAGTCTACACCACACTTACGCATGTTGTCAAATTCTTCCTTGGTTTCTACGCCCTCTGCCACCACGCTAAGCCCCATTTCATGGGCCATACGTTCCACTGCCTGTATGACATAACGGGCTCGCTCACTTACCTGATACGATTTAATAAGATTAATATCCAGCTTCAGAATATCAAAGGGCATATCGGCTAAATACGTGAAGTTTGACTGGCCACTGCCAAAGTCATCCAATGCAAATCGGATACCAATATTCTTAAAGCTCTCCATATTGCTGAGAATCAGCTTCTTGGACCTAATGGAGGCTGTTTCCGTAACCTCCATACAGAGGTAGTTGGGTTCAATGCCATGACTGGCAATAATTGCCAGTACATCCTCCAGTAAATCAGGCTTCTCACACTGCAAAATAGAAAGATTAATCTCTATAGTTTCCAAACCAAGGGCCACTGCCTTGCCGTCTGCCAAGAAGGAGCAGGTCTTATCCACCACTCGCTTCCCCAATTCAATAATCATGCCGTTGGCCTCAGCAACTGGTATGAAAACATTTGGCATAAGGTATTCACCATTTTGCTTTCTGATACGCACCAATGACTCAGCAGCAGAATATTTTCCGGTTTTAATGTCATAAATTGGCTGAAGGAAAATCTCCACCCGATCCTCTGCCAAGGCCGCATTGATCTCGGATCTCATACCATCAATGAGATGAAATTCCTTTACGTCCCTTTCCGTAACAAAAAGAACGTTATTGCTAATAGCTGCCCCCTTCTGACTGCGACAATAACTAAATAGCTTCAGAAGGTCATCCACAGAATTAACCAGATTGCCTCTTGGCATAATACTAATCATGGACTCCATGCCTCCAGGGGACATCCCGGAGAAATATTTGACGTAATCCTTTAAAATCCTTCTTATCGCATTAATATCTTTTGCAATAAGAATAAGGTTCATATCAAGATTATTAAATACCAGTACGTCAGGATTCTTTATGAGTACCTGGTTGCCCAGTCTGCGAATCTTTACAATATCTGCACTTTTGTTTTTCAAAATACTTACATTGTCCAGAGAAATTTCACAAATAACAAATTTTTCTCCCCGCTCAAGAAGCTGGTTTAAATACTCAGACAAGGCGGTTCCATTAAAGCAGCCGTATTGGCGGTCCAACTGCAGCTCCGGATTTTCCAAGCTTACAAAGAGTACAATTATACCCACAGATGTAGCAAAACCTACCAACAGCAGCTCATTATAGATAAACTGGATAAGAGCCGCCACAACCAGGGCTGTAATCCAATATCGCAGCCCCGTACAGCGATGCCGGTTCATCCTCTTTTTATAAATAAATGTACATAGTATAATGGTGGGCAACATAATAAGGGCATAAAAATACGTCACATACACCGCAGGCCCATAGGTATATATCACACCCTGTACATCATAAATCCCAATATTCAGAAGCATGGACACTGCACAAAAAACCAGAGTCACTGCAAAAAGTCTACGGCAAAACCTTCTGTGCTGTCTCTCCGACATCAAATCACAGGTTGTATAACACATAGCTATCCAGGTTTCCAGTATAAGCACTACAAGATACGCTTTGCATACCAGCTCCGTAACAGTTAAGGTAAAATAATCCCTGTAATGTATGCATAACACAGAAACTATATCCAGGGACAGATTTACAATGGAAATCGACAACACGCCCACAAACAGTTGTCCCTTATACAGCCGCAACCGTCTATTCTTGAAGTAAAGTGCAGCCAGCAGCAATACCACAATGAGACTGCATATTTGAATTTCTATATTCAATGTGCTTAGGTTCCCCCCCTAATTATTGATTAAGGTACCATTTGATAATCGCCTGAGTTCCATTATCGTCCATTCCCTTTTGGGAAAGAATGTCATAAAGCTCCTTGGTCTTCAACAGCCCTGGAAGCTCAAGGCCAGCCTCCTCAGCCGACTCAATGGCAATACGCATATCTTTAATGAAATGCTTGATATAAAATCCCGGAGCGTAATCCTCCTTAAGCATACGACGACCAAGATTGGACAAAGACCAGGAACCTGCAGCTCCAGTTTCTATGGTTTCCAGTACCTTCTGAGGATCCAGGCCCATTTTCTTTGCATAGAAAAGTGACTCAGCCACCCCCAGCATACCAGAAGCAATAGCTATCTGATTAGCCATCTTGGTATACTGACCGGAGCCAGCGGGGCCAAAGAAATTAATGGGCTTTCCCATAGCCTCAAATACAGGCTTGGCAGTATTAAATGCCTCCTCATCGCCACCAACCATAATGGCAAGGGTGCCATTCTTAGCCCCCAGGTCACCTCCTGATACAGGTGCATCAAGGGAGCTTACGCCCTTGGCTTTGGCGGCTTCATATATTTTCTTGGCCAGTGCAGGGCTGGAGGTAGTCATATCAATGACAATGCCCCCCTCCTTTGTGGAAAGAATACCCTTATCCCCAAGGAATACCTCTTCCACATCCTTTGGATAGCCCACTATGGAAATAACCACATCAGCATTCTTTGCGGCCTCTGCCGGTGTATCACACCATTTCATGCCTTCATCAATAAGAGGCTGGGCCTTTGCCTTGGTTCTGTTATACACCGAAACATCAAAACCCGCATTTTTCAGGTGACGGGCCATAGAACTGCCCATTACTCCGGTACCAATAAAGCTAATTTTCTTAATTTCCATATTTAGGTCCCCCAATCTTGCAAAAAAACAAATACAATTTTTGAATTCTCTATAGGGACCTATTATTCCTGCATATTTATTAAATAAAAATGAAAACCCGACAGATTTCCCTCCATCGGGCCATTTTTAGTATTGTTGATAACGCCATTGTTCAAATTTTTC
>DFHJ01000050.1 GCA_002372665.1 Anaerovibrio lipolyticus | reverse complement strand
ATGCGTGCCCGTGGTGCCCAGGTTACTGATATTGCTATTCTGGTAGTTGCAGCAGATGATGGCGTAATGCCTCAGACCATTGAGGCAATTAACCATGCCAAGTCCGCTGAGGTGCCAATTATCGTTGCTATCAACAAGATTGATAAGCCGGGTGCTGATCCAATGCGTGTTAAGAATGAGCTCATGGAGCATGGTCTGGTTTCCGAGGATTACGGTGGAGATACCATTATGGTCGAGGTTTCTGCCAAGAAGCGCATGAACATTGATGAGCTGCTGGAAATGATTCTTCTGGTGGCAGAGGTTCAGGAGCTGAAGGCCAACCCTAAGCGTGATGCCCGTGGTATCATCATTGAGGCACAGCTGGACAAGGGCCGTGGTCCTGTGGCAACTGTATTGGTTCAGAACGGTACTCTCCACATTGGCGATTCCATTATCGCCGGCACCTGCTATGGTAAGGTTCGTGCCATGGTGAACGATCGTGGTGAGAATGTGAAGAAGGCTGGCCCTTCCGTTCCTGTTGAGGTGCTTGGTTTTAATGATGTTCCATCTGCTGGTGATGAGCTGGCAGTTCTGGAAGAAAAGCTCTGCCGTACTATTGCGGAGAAGCGTATTGAAAAGCATCGTACTGAGCTTATTAGTAAAAGAAAGGTGTCCCTTGATGATCTGTTCAACCAGATTCAGGAGGGTCAGCTGAAGGATCTTAACATTTTGGTTAAGGCCGATGTTCAGGGCTCTGTTGAGGCATTGAACAGCTCCTTGCTGAGCCTTAACAAGAACGATGAGGTTCGCGTAAATATTATTCATTCCGGCGTAGGTGCAGTTAATGAGTCTGATGTTATGCTGGCTTCAGCTTCCAATGCCCTCATTATCGCCTTCAATGTCCGCCCTGATGCCAATGCCCGCCGCATTGCTGAAAGCGAGGATATTGATATCCGCACCTACCGTGTAATCTACGATGCACTTAACGATGTTAAGGACGCTATGTCCGGTATGTTGGCTCCTAAGTTCAAGGAAGTTATTCAGGGTGAGGTAGAAATCCGTCAGGTAATGGTATTCAACAAGACCTTGAAGGTAGCCGGTTCTTATGTGCTTGAGGGTAAGATTACCAACAAGTCCAAGATTCGTATTGTCCGTGATAACATTGAGGTCTTCGATGGTGAGCTGGAAGATCTGCGCCGTTTCAAGGATGCAGTAAAGGAAGTTACTGCCGGCTATGAGTGCGGCATCACTATCAAGGATTACAGCGACTTCCGTGAAGGCGATATTATTGAGGCCTACACCATGGAAGAAATTGAAACCAACATCAATGATGTGAACAAGGACTAACAGAGGAGGGCAAGTTTCATATGAGCCAGCTTCGTATTGAAAAGATTCAGGAGCTCATGAAGCAGGAAATCTCCCAGATTATTCTGCAGGAGCTGAAGGATCCCCGTATCGGCTTTGTTACTGTTACCCAGGTGGAGGTTACCAGAGACCTTAGCATTGCCAAGGTGTTTGTCAGCATCATGGGCAACGATAAGCAGATAGAGGATACCTGGAATGGTTTAAACAGCTCTCTGGGCTTTATCCGCCGTGAGGTGGGGCATCGTATCAGATTGCGGGTAACTCCTGAGCTTAAATTTGTTCTGGACAAATCATTGGATTATAGTGACCATATTCAGAAGCTGCTCTTGCAGATTGAAAAAGAGCAGGAGCAGGGATAGTGCTATGATAATATCTTTAAAGGAAACAGCAGACAAGCTGATGGCAGCCAACAGCCTGATATTGACAGCCCATGTCAATCCAGACGGTGATGCCATTGGCTCCTGTCTGGGGTTAAAATTTATGCTGGAAAAGCTGGGGAAGAAGGTAAGAGTTCTTATTGATGATGACCTGCCTAAGTTCCTCAGTGTCCTTCCGGGTATAGAAACTATTGAAAAGCCAGAAAATGAAAGCTATGAGGCTGATTATCTGGTTATTTTGGATGCCAGTCTGGATAGGGTTGGCAGTGTAATTGAAAAGTGCAAGGCTCCAAGATTAAATATTGATCATCACCGTACCAATGACGAAAAGGCAGATTTTCTCTACCTTGATGCCAAGCGTGCCGCTGCTTGTGAGATTATTTATGAATTGGGCAAGGAAATGGGGGTAGAGTTTGATATAAACTCTGCCACCGCTATTTATACGGGGTTGGCCACGGATTCTGGCTATTTCAGATATTCCAATACCACCCCACACACCATGAGGGCAGCAGCGGAGCTGATGGAAACCGGCATCAGACCTGAAAAGATTTCTGAGGCCATTGAAACCAAGGATTTTGATGTGGTACAGGGCATGGCAAAGGCACTGCAGACCATTGAGCTTCATGCTGATGGTAGAGTGGCCGGGCTGTTCCTTGACCATGAGCTGACGGAATCATTAGATACCACCGAGGGGTTCATTGATCAGGTACGGGTAATTGATGGTGTGGATGTGGCAATACTTTTAAAGGCCGTGGAGCCTGAGGTTTGTCGCGTAAGTATGCGTTCCAAAAAAACTGATGTGGCAAAAATAGCAGCATCCCTTGGAGGCGGTGGCCATATAAGGGCAGCTGGCTGCACTATTGAAAAGCCATTTAGTCAGGCCAAGGCTGATATTTTAAAAGTAATTGAAGAATCATTGGCATAATAAGGATGTTGCAACGAATGGACGGTTTTATTAATTTCCTTAAACCACCGGGAATGACATCACATGATGCTGTGGGGCTGGTACGCCGTGTGCTGCATGAAAAGCATGTGGGCCATGCGGGTACCCTTGATCCCGGAGCAGCTGGGGTATTGCCTATAGCTGTAGGTAAAGCTGCCCGTCTGATAGAATACCTTGATAACGTAAGCAAGTCCTATAGAGCAGAAATGCTCTTAGGTGTGGAAACCGATAGCGGCGATGATACGGGCAAGGCGACAGAATGGGCTGAAGATTTTGAGATGCCAGACATACAAAAGGTGGAAGGTGTATTTAAGGCTTTCACCGGGAGTATTGTTCAGGTTCCTCCAGCTCATTCCGCTATAAAGATAAATGGCCGTCGGGCCTGTGACCTGCTCCGTCAGGGAATTAAGGTAGATATTCCCTCAAGACAGGTGGAGATTCATAGCCTGCGCCTTCTTGAAAAGGATGATAAAAAAAGAACATTACTTTTTGATGTAGATTGTTCCAAGGGGACTTATGTCCGCTCCCTGTGTCAGGATATGGGGCAGGCCTTGGGAATACCGTCAACCATGTCTTTTTTGGTGCGGACGGCAGTAGGAAAATTTCAGCTTTCTGAGGCAGTATCTGTAGAAGAACTTCAGGAGCTGGGGGAGGGTGCCTTACTTAATCCTGAGAAATATATTGGTCACATCAGGCGCTATAACATTAATCCCAAGCGCAGAAACGCTTTTTGTAATGGTCTTTCCTCTGATGACAGAAACTTTAATTATGGCTCTGGTTCTCAGGAAAATATACTTCTTAGAGTATATGCCCAGGATGAATTTCTTGGGATTGCACATTATGATAAAAAAAATAAGACTATAGTCCCGGACAAGGTTTTGGCTATAAATGGCTAATTAATGGCGTTATAACAGATATTAGAGTTGTAACCCCTTGAATTTTATATATTGTACTTACATTCAGAGTCTTGTATAATAAAAGTGATGTAGTATAAAGGGGTGGTATACCATGGATAAGGACAATAATCCAAATACAGTGAAGCTCCGTTCAGAGATGGAGCTTAGCTATAAGATTATTGATGCTTTATGCTACAGCTACCAAGGGGTGTACTATGTTAACCTCTCTACGGGACAGGTACGCAGCTATCGAATGGCACGATTTGTGCGGGATAAGTTTGGTGACCAGTTTGGTTGTGGTGATTACGAAAATCATATCTACCAATTTGTACGAAATGTGGTTTATCAGGATGACCAAAGGGTATTTGAACCGATACTCACAATTTCAAATTTGAGGAAAATATTTTCGCGTCAAATGTCCTATAGTTTTAATTATCGGACCTTTACTGATGATGAGATACATTATGGTCAGTGTGAGGTTTTGAAGGTGTTGGATTCCAATGATGAGCTTGTTATGGCTTTTAAGAGTATGGATAAGCAGCACCAAACAGAGGAAAATCTTTACGAAGAAGAACGAAAAATTGTAGAGGCCATGGGCCAGCAATTAAATGAAGTTGCCCGTGGGCCCTTGCTTAATATCATAAAGCAGTCCAGGGCAGCCAGGGAAGCCGCTGTTCGACATGAGGATATCAGCAAGTATATGGACACTATTCATCAGGATGGTGAAAGGCTTCTCGGCATTTTAAATCTCATTTTCTCTAAGGAAAATACCGATAGGGAAAAGATAGAGGAGACCATTATGCAGTTAGGCTCCCTGCAAGAGAAATGATGTTTGATTCAATTATTGTTTACAGTTAATTCCAAGGATGTGATTTCTTGTTTGCAACTAAAATATCAGAAAAGAGAGAATCATACACTTCAGCTCCTTCAACGTCATGGTGCAGCCTTATAGCTATAGGGTCATCTACTGGTGGTACGGAGGCTCTGTCTGAAATTTTGTCAAAGCTGAAGCCACCTTTGCCACCTGTTATGGTGGTGCAGCACATTAGTGCTACTTTTTCCAAGCTCTTTGCTGCCCGTTTGAACCGGGAGTGTGAGCTTACTGTAAAGGAAGCTGTAGAAGGAGAATATGCCAAACCAAATACCATTTATATAGCTCCTGGCGACAAGCATATGTCCATTACTGGCTCTCCTGGCTCTGTTTGTATTCATTGCAAGGCCGGTGAACGTATCCATGGCGTGTTATCCTCGGCAGATGTGCTTTTTGAGTCTGTTGCCAAAGTCATTGGTAATAAAGCGGTGGGGGTTATTCTTACCGGCATGGGGGTTGATGGAGCAGCCAAGCTATTGGAAATGCGTAAGGCTGGTGCCCGCACTTTGGGACAGGATGAAGCCTCCTGCGTGGTATATGGCATGCCAAAGGCAGCCTTTAATATGGGGGCAGTGGAAAGACAGGTCAGCCTGCAAAATATGGCCAACGAAATAACTAAATTAGTGTATCCGAATAGATAAAAACGCGACTTAGAGGTTTGATGGAGCTTCGAGGCCGCGTTTTTATGTGCGGCAAAATAGTGTCAAATTATACTGAATTTTCACACAAAGTTCATTTTTTCTGACATTTGTATAATATTCTGGATTGTTTATTATTATTTCTGACAGTAAAATATATGTAAAGATAGCAAATAATAGATAATACGAATGGAGGAGAGGGCAATGAGTGTTGCCATCACGGCAGATAAAGTGGTTAAGCGTTATGGGGATTTGACAATTATACCCCAGCTGACCCAGAACATTAAAAACGGGGAGTTCTTCACTTTGTTGGGACCTTCTGGTTGTGGAAAGACCACACTTTTGCGTATGATAGCAGGCTTCAACAGCATTGAGGGAGGTCAAATCCGCTTTAATGATCAGGTAATTAATGACATTCCTGCTCATAAGCGAAATATTGGCATGGTATTCCAGAGCTATGCTATTTTCCCACATCTTACTGTACGGGAAAATGTGGAATACGGTTTAAAGCTCCGAAATATGCCAAAGGATGAGATGAAGACCAAGGTGGACAAGATTCTCGATGTGGTACAGATTACGGAGTATCAGGACAGACTTCCGGAGCGATTGTCCGGTGGTCAGCAGCAGCGTGTGGCGCTTGCCCGTGCCATCGTTATTCATCCAAGTGTGCTGCTGATGGATGAGCCTCTGTCCAATCTGGATGCCAAGCTGCGTGTGGAGATGCGCTCGGCTATCCGTGAGGTACAAAAACAGGTTGGCATTACCACTGTTTATGTAACCCATGACCAGGAAGAAGCCCTGGCAATTTCTGATAGAATCGCTGTTATGAAGAAGGGCGTGATTCAGCAGACTGGCCGCCCACATACTATTTATACGCGACCTTACAATGTGTTTGTAGCTACCTTTATCGGTCATTCTAATCTTTTTAAAGGCCGTATAGAAGAAGCTGATGGTGGCAAGGCAGTAGTTTTTGCTGATGGCTTTGTACTTCCTATGAGTACCCTTGGTGAAGAGGGGAAAATTGGGGATGATGTAACAATCGCTATACGTCCGGAAGAATTTTCCATCTGCGGAGAAGGTCAGGGGATTAAGTGTAAAATTAAAACCAAGGTTTTCTTGGGTAAATACATTACCTATGGACTTGATTTCCCAGATGATATGCTGGTACCTGATCAGCCTGCTATTGAGTATAGCCAGGATTTGGGACATGCAGAAAAGGTTCTGGAAATCGGTGATACGGTATATTTGAAGCCTAATGCCGCCAAGATTAATGTATTCCGTGCAGATGGCAGCAAGAGCCTTATGGAAGGTGTGGTGGAAAATGAATAAGAAATTCCAATGGGACTTCTGGGCATGGATTACCCTTCTTTCCATAGTTATCTTTGGACTGTTTCTGATTTATCCGCTGTTCTCCCTGTTTCTCAGTGCATTTCAGGATGCCACCACCGGGGAATTTACCATGGAGAACTTCACCCACTTCTTTGAAAGGAAGTATTACTACCAGTCCATGATTAACAGCTTCAGCGTTACCGCCTGTGTGACAATCCTGGCGGTGATTATCGGTACAGCCTTGGCCTACTTTATGACGCTGTTTAAGGTGCGGGGCAAGAATATTGTTGAAATCTGTATCATCATATCCTTGCTTTCACCACCGTTTATCGGAGCTTATTCCTGGATTTTGATTGGTGGGCGTAGTGGTATTTTGACCCAGTGGATGGCTGGAATGGGTATAGATTTCCCATCAATTTACGGCTTTGCCGGGATATTGCTGGTTCTGACCTTGAAGCTATATCCGTTCATCTATCTCTATGTGGCCGGAGCCATGAAAAATATTGACTCAGCATTGATTGAGGCAGCAGAAAGCCTTGGCTGCAGTGGCATCAAAAAAGTGGTTACCATTATGTTGCCACTGATTACGCCAACCATACTTGCAGGTGCATTAATGGTATTTATGAATGCTATGGCAGATTTTGGTACACCAATGTTGATTGGTGAGGGCTTCAACGTTATGCCGGTTATGATTTATTCTGAGTTCATCAACGAGGTTGGTGATCAGGCTAACTTTGCAGCGGCTATGGCAGCTATTATGGTATTGATTACCTCCACCATCTTTATGCTGCAGAAATATGTAGTAAATAAGAAATCCTTCACCATGAGTTCCCTGCGGCCTTTGCCTGTGGGAGAGATGAAGGGTATCAAGAATGTGGTTATGCATCTGTGTATCTATCTGCTGGTGGCTTTATCCATGATTCCTCAGCTGGTAGTTATCTACACCTCTTTCCTTAAAACTAATGGTGCCATTTTCGTGGATGGATATTCATTGGACAGCTACCGCACGATTTTTGGTTCCTTGGGAACAGCTATCAGTAACACTTACATTTTTAGTACCGCAGCCATGGCTGTAATTGTATTCCTGGGCATGACGGTGGCATATCTGACAACCCGCAAGAAGAGCTGGCTGACGGATATCATTGATACCTTGACCATGTTCCCTTATATCATTCCAGGCTCTGTACTTGGTATTACACTGCTCCTGGCCTTCAATGATGACCCTATGCTTCTGTCAGGCACAGCGATTATTATCATTATTTCACTGGTTATCCGACGTTTGCCATACACTCTCCGTTCCAGCTCAGCTATCCTTTATCAGCTGAGTCCGAGTCTGGAGGAGGCATCCATAAGCTTGGGGGCTTCACCGCTTAAAACCTTCTTCAAGGTTACGGCAGTGATGATGTTGCCAGGTGTAATGAGTGGAGCTATTATTTCCTGGATTACGGCTATTAACGAATTGAGTTCCTCGGTTATCCTCTTTACTGGAGCCACTAAAACCATGTCGGTTGCCATTTATACCGAGGTTATTCGTGCCAGCTACGGCACAGCAGCGGCTCTGTCTACTATACTTACGATAACGACCATCACGGCCATGGTTATCTTCTTTAAGGTGTCCGGCCGCCGGGATGTTACGTTATAAACGCTTTAGGCGTTATAGTACTATAACTTTTTTTAAGGAGGTTTCATTATGAAGCTGAAAAAACTTATTGCCGGACTTTTAGGTGCGGCAATGCTCACCGTCGGTCTCGCTGGTTGCGGCGGTGGCGGTGACAAGGATGCGGCTAAGCCTGCAGGTAACGACGAGAACAAAGTCGTAATTTATTGTCCGCATCCACTGGCCTTTATCAATCCATTGGTAGAGGAGTTTGAGAAGGAAAGCGGCGTAAAGGTTGAGGTAGTAGCCGCTGGTACTGGTGAGCTTTTGAAACGTGTGGAATCGGAAAAAGCAAACCCATTGGCCGATATCTTCTGGGGTGGCTCTCTTTCCACTGTAAAGCCTAAGGCTGCACTCTTTGAGGAATATCGTTCCATTAATGAAGACCATATCCAAAAGGATTTCAAGAATGTGGAAGGTTCCATCACACGCTTCACCGATATTCCAAGTGTTATCATGATTAACACTAACCTGATTGGTGATGTAAAGGTTGAAGGCTATGAAGATTTGTTGAATCCTGCTCTCAAGGGAAGAATCGCCTTTGCTGACCCATCTAAATCTTCTTCTTCCTATGAACATCTGATTAACATGCTCTATGCTATGGGCAATGGTGATCCTGACAAGGGCTGGGATTATGTAACTAAGCTGGCCAAGAATCTCGATGGCAAGCTGTTGTCCGGTTCCTCTGCTGTATACAAGGGTGTTGCTGATGGTGAGTACGCTGTGGGCCTTACCTTTGAAGAGGGCGGTGCAAAATACGTTGCTGATGGTGCACCTGTTAAGCTGGTATACATGAAGGAAGGCGTTATTTCCAAGCCAGATGGTATCTATATCATCAAGAATGCCAAGCATATGGAAAATGCTAAGAAGTTCATCGACTTCATTACCAGCAAGAAGGCTCAGACCTTGATTACTCAGAAGCTGCATCGTCGTAGTGTTCGCGATGACGTAGATGCACCTGTAGGTCTGTTGCCAAAGGCTGAGATTAAGTCCATAAATGATAATGAGGAAGTAGTAAATAAGAACAAGAAAGCATGGCTGGACAAGTTCAGAGATATCTTCACCAGCGTGCAGTAATTTGAACGTGCAGTAATTAGACCCATCATATAGCGTGGAAAGCCAAAGTATGTTCTGTTTAGGCAATTGGTTTTTCACGCTATTTTGTTTCATTTACATAGTTGGAAGATTATTCTTTTCTTCTAAAGAAGAAAAATTTGAACAATGGCGTTATAATATAGTTGTAACATTTTACGAAAGGAGCGGCCCCTCATGCACCGTTATTTTGAATCACGTTTGCAGCGGACTTTGGCCTGGTATGCTTTAGTACCAGTATTGATAATGGTCTTTCTGGGGTCGTTGTTAATGCTGGATAGCTGGCGGTATGCAGTTATACGTGTGAATCATGAAGCACGGGAGCTGGCGGCAGATGTCCTGTCCAATGTCAGTCAGGAATTTTTGCACCGTTCTGAGGTAGAAGCAGAATTTCTGGGGACTGTGCCGGCTCTTTCACTTTGGGAGAGTGATAAGGCTTTACGGGCGGAGGCTTTTGCCAGACTCTATTCTGATACCAGTTATCGTGGGGTGGAGTTTTATTTGCTGGATACTCAGGGCAGTATTATTCTTGGAAGCAATGACAAGCTGCCACTTAATTTACTTCCCGTGGAAGGTGATTGGGGTATATGGTCACGGTTTGCTGCTCAGCCTGATGTGCCGAAGCATGAATTTTTACTGCAGCCAAGTGGACAGGATTTGGTCTGTGGTCAGGCAGTTTGTATCAATGGGCAGGTAGCAGGCTATTTAATTTATATTTTGCCGGCTAGTTATTTGCAGCAATTGGTTGGGGATGGCCGCTCAGGCATTATTCTGTCCGATAAGCTGGATAATGCCCGGTTGGTAAAAGCAGCTGATGAGGTGGTAGCTCACCGTAAGGTTCTGGGGGATTTTGCCAAAAAGCAAAATGGTCTTGTGTCTACCAACAAGGGAATTTACTATGTTTCACAACAGGATATAGATTTTGGCGGTGAAAGCTATCGACTCCAGTCCATATCGAAAGTTTCAGACCTGCTAATGCGTTATGCCGTTGGGGCGGGGGCAATTTTACTGGCTGTATTGTTCATGGTGCCTTTGATTTTGCGCAGTATTGCCCAGGAAACCAAGATGACCAGTCAGGCCATAGACGATCTTACTGTCATTGCGGAATTGCGGGAGTTGGAATCGCAGTTCAATCCACATTTCCTGTTTAACACTCTGGAAAATATTAAATTTATGGTACGCTTGGATCCTGGGGCGGCTACTGAGATGATTATGGCTCTGTCGACACTATTGCGATATAGTATTACCAGCAGTGGGCAGCAGGTGGAGCTTCAGGAGGATATAAGGTATTTGGAAAGCTATATAAAAATCCAACAGTACCGTTTTGGCAGTCGGCTGGAGTTTAACGCCAATATCGAACAGGCAGCCCGTTCAGCCACTATTCCCAAGCTACTCTTTCAGCCATTATTGGAAAATGCCATTAAATATGGTGAGGATGAATATGGCAAATTGAAGATTAACTTTCAAGTACAGATTGCAGACGGGCAGCTACATGTCCTGGTGAAGGATGCTGGTAAGGGCATGGACGAGGAAAAGCTCAAGCAGCTACGGAAGCTTTTGACAAGTAGTGAAAACGATACAGGACATTGGGGCCTCTTTAATGTGCAGCGGCGTTTGCAGCTTATTTATGGTACGGATTATGGTCTTACGCTTAGCTGTCCACAGGAGGGCGGTATGGAAATCCGCCTGAGTATACCTCTGTCGAAAAAGGAGCAGAAAAATGCTTAGATTGGTTATTGTGGAAGATGAAGAAATAATACGCCGTGGGTTGGTGTGTACCATTGACTGGCTTAAAATGGGAGCCAAGGTGGTGGGAGAAGCTGCTAACGGCAAGGAAGCCCTGGATGTCATTGCAGCTACTAAACCGGACGTTGTACTAACGGATATAAAGATGCCGGTGATGGATGGTATTGCCATGACAGAAGCGTTAAAGGCTGCGGACAATCCTGCCAAAATAATTTATCTCACCAGCTATGCAGATTTTTCGTATGCCCAGCGGGCATTACAGCTGGATGTTACTGACTACCTGCTTAAACCCGTTAATGAGACGGATTTAACAAATGCTTTGTCGAAAATTGATGGACACAGGGAAGTCAAGAAAAGTGAGGAATTATCTTGGGATGAGGGCCTGCGGGCGGCATATCATACAGGGAACCCTTATGTTCAAAAGACTCTTAAACGAATCGAAGAGGGCTTTCGGGAGCGCCTGAGCGGTGAGGCTATAGCTGACGAGCTGGGAGTTTCCTTTAGTTATCTTTCGAGGAAGCTAAAGGAGGAAACGGGGCTGACCTTTGGTGGCCTTTTAACTCAGTATCGCCTGCAACAGGCCATCGAAATGCTTCAGGCTGGTACCTGGAGGGTCTATGAGGTGGCAGAGCAGACGGGCTTTGGCGATTACAAAAATTTCACCCAGGCCTTTAAGAAGTACCTTCATACTACACCTAAGGCGTTTATGCAGGAAATAACTGTAGGCATTAAACTTTAAGGAGTTGTGATTATGGGAAAATATACAGGTAAAATGATAATTTCAGATTTGGATGGGACCCTGATTCCCCGGGGTGGCGTGATTTCACCAGAAAATAAGGCTGCTATTGAAGAATTTGTTAAAGGTGGTGGTAGCTTTGCCATCGCCACTGGCCGTACACCGGAAGCAGCGGCAGGTTATGTTAAGGGATTGCCAATAAATGCTCCTTCGGTGTTCTTTAACGGTGCCATGCTTTATGATTGGGAGCAGAAAAAAGTCATTAAAACCCTGCCATTGACTGCTGGTGATGATAAAAAACTGTGGCCACAGTTTGCCCAGAAGGCCCTGCAGGAATTTCCCGAAGCCTGCTTGGAGGTTTATACTGCCGAAAATTGTCATATTATTACACCAGAGGCCAATGATGATCCGCGTCTGCCTAATGAGTTTTACAGCTATGGTCACACGAATTTGTCACAGCTTACAGATACATCGAAAACCCCATGGTTGAAATTTTTTGCCTGTGACAAGCATGAGCATTTGGAGAAATATGTGGCCTTGGCGGAAAAAATGGGAGTGGCAGAACTGGCCAATGGCTTTTATTCTGAGGATAATTACTATGAGTTTGTAGCCAAGGATGTATCCAAGGGCTCTATGCTATCCTTTATCAGAGAACAATTGCCTGGAATCAAGATTATCGCCTGTGGTGACTATCTCAATGATAATGAAATGTTGACTGCTGCGGACATTGGTGTAGCCCCGGCCAACGCCCATGAGGATACCAAAAAAATAGCACAGCATATTGGCTGTGCTGTGGAAGACCATTTGCTGGCCTGGATTATAAAAAATATTGCTTAAATCGACAAAAGGCCCCCATGTATAAAAGTCAAGACAATTTGGAGAATTTGAACGGTTATGGATAACGTCCCAAAGGCGGAGGCTTCCGCCGCTCCAGCGCATAGGGTTGATTTTGAAAAGGCTGCTATTCCAACGCTTTTTAACGTCGATGTCTGCGTGGTTGGTGGCGGCTCGGCGGGTACTGCGGCTGCTGTTACCGTTGCGCAAAAAGGAGCGAAAGTTGTCCTTGTGGAGCGGGGCATTTCCCTTGGAGGACTGGCGACCCAAGGTTGTGTGTATCCTTGTATGCCTACTTTTATAGATGGTAGTGATACCCCCTATATCAAAGATTTGAATAGACGCATGGAAAACCAAGGGATATATCCTTCCGAATCCAACCAACCTGCATGAGCATGGGAGAAGCGGCGGGAATCGCGGCTGCTTGGGGGATTTCTCACGGAATAGAAGCTAACGCCCTGAGCTGGGAAGATATTCCTGCAGAACAGCGAAGCTATGTGAGCGAAGGGTAAGGAGACTTTGTGATATTTTTTTACATTGAAGAATATGAAAAGTATGAATAGAGGGCACCTGCCAGCAGAATGCTCATGGAAAAGAAGCCTGCAATAAGGGTAAGAAAAATATGCTTTTTAGGATTAAAAAATCCGAAGAAGCTCTCCATTTTGGAGCTGTAGGTGTTATTAACCATCACATAAGGTACATCCTCAAAAACCGGTTCGGCATCTATTGTTTGACCATTACCATTGCTGCCTTCACCCTGATAATCAGGCACATTGGATTCACCGTTGTAACCATGCTCCCCGTGGTAAGAAAGATTATTTTCCAAAATGCCATCAGGATTGGAGCGGATATATCCGTTTACGTGTTCAATCTCGCCTGTAGGGGAGATGCGTTCATAGGCATTTACATGGTGATAGCCACTAGGTGCCTTGACATAGCCGTCGTGTCCGGCATATCCTTCATTACTTATATATCCATCATGGCTCATATAACTATCTTGGGCAATGGCTGTATCATGAACAACATCACCATCCGGTGCAAAATCTCCTTGATGCATGTAATCTCCGCCAGCACCATCAGCAATCATACCATCAGCTGATACCAGTTTCAGAAAGGGCAAAATCAAAGCGATAATAACCAGAGGAATACTGCCCATAATATTTAATGCTCCAGTTGCAGTATATCCATTTCGGTACTGCCAATAGAGCAGAAACTGAAAAAAAAAAGCAATTACGCAGGCGGTAAAGGTCAGCTGAAAGCAGGTGTAAAACAAATCAAGCTGAAGACCTCCAAGCCATGTGGTAGGGACAGAGGTTATAAGGTATCCGCCAGCCTTATATATAGGGTCAAGTAAAACAAAAATCTTCTCATCATATATGGCATAGGCAAGACCATAGACCAAAAGGCCGGAAATAACAGCCCGCCAGTTTTTCAGTACAAAGCCAATTCTTGCAAAAAATAATCCCAGCATAATAATAAATGCCACTGGTGCCAAAAAGGGCAACAGAGAAACAATGCCAAAGGCTATAATGGAAAAGACCAGCATCATGGCCAGCATACGCCAGGCAGTGGCCAAAAAGAAAAGGACAAAGAAAATAACTACAGTGGTTGGATTGAAATCAAATACTAACAAATATGTCAGAAAGCCCAAAAGCGACAAAACACTGGAAATATTTTGCCATGATTTAAGTTGCTTTATTACCCATTCAGATCGTGTCATAAGAAAAAACTCCTAATTTTACTTAATTGCATAAAGGAAAGTATAGCATAGGAGTTTATATATGTCGAATTGTTTTGGGACTTATCATCTACAAAGTAATCTGCTTTTTAGCAGGATAATTGTCATGCTTTGGCGAATAGAAAAGGAGCAGATTTTGTGTAAAGGCTGATGAAAGATGTATTGAAGGAGAGTTTTGACATGAAAGTACTTATCATTAATGGAAGTCCTCGAATTGGCGGTAATACGACTGTGGCAGTAAATGAGCTGGTGAAAACCCTTAAAGGAGAGGGGATAGAATCAGAGGTTGTGCAGATTGGCAATAAGGCAATACGAGGCTGTATAGGCTGTTATTCCTGTGCAGAGAACAAAAAATGTGTTTTTGATGATGAGGTAAACCAACTGGCTCCGAGGTTTGAGGAAGCTGATGGACTTGTGGTGGCAACACCTGTGTATTATGCTTCACCTAACGGTACGGTGCTTTCATTTTTGGACCGTTTGTTCATGAGCTGTAAATTTGATAAGACGATGAAAGTGGGGGCCGGAATAGCTGTGGCACGTCGGGGCGGCTGCTCTGCAACCTTTGATGCTCTTAACAAATATTTTACTATTTGTGGAATGCCTGTAGTTTCCAGCCAATATTGGAACAGTGTCCATGGCACAGGAAAGGGAGAGGCTGAGCAGGATGGTGAGGGGTTGCAGACCATGCGTACCTTGGGGAAAAACATGGCATTTTTGATGAAAAGTATTGCTCTTGGCAAGGAGAAATTTGGCTTGCCGGAACAGGAAGCATGGCAGCCGACAAACTTCATCAGATGATAACAAACGAAAATTTTCGACTATAGCATATAGCAACAAAAAAGCAGAGCTGGAAGGCTCTGCTTTTTAAATACCCTGATATTAATATTGATTCAATCGGAACGATGTTCCGGAGCAATTCGTCTGTAGTAGCACCAAATGGCAAGGCTATAGCCTGTTATCATAAGTATAGTCATGGGTAGGGGGGTATCATCACCTGCTATACCCACCAGAGGCATTATTGCTCCACCAAGGAGCAATTGGGAAAAGCCTAAAAACGCCGAGGCACTGCCGGCGTTATGGTCCTGCTTGGCAAGGGCCATAGAAAAGCTTGAGGCTCCAATTACAGAAAGTGGCACAATAGTTACAAACAAGACCGGATAGATTATAAATATTGACCCATCTGCAAGGAACAGGATAAGCAGCAGGATACTGCCCAGAAAAGAGGTATGCGTGGCGTATTTTAATAGCTTTATATCGGATACACGTCCAGCAAGCCTGGCTGCAAGGCTGCCCATTAACATTAATCCTAAACCGATTCCACCGAAAATAAGGCTATATGTTTGGGGGGATACTCCATAAATATTCTGAAACAGGAAAGCTGAACCCGCAATATAGGAAAAGAATGCACCGAAAATAAAGCATTGAAGCAGACAATGACTGAAAAAATAGCGGTCGTGCAGAAGCTCAGGATATTTTCTGAATGCAGAGTAAATGTGTTTAATTCGCTTTTGGGCAGGTAGGGTTTCTGTGAAGAAAAATGTCGAGATAGCCAGCATAATGCCGATGAAAAACAGCAACACAAAAACATCCCGCCAGGTTCCAAAGTATAGTATTTGTCCACCAATAATTGGAGAGATAATCGGTGCAAGTCCGTTTAGCATGATTAATATTGCAACGAAACGGGTTAATTCTGCTCCCTCATAAATATCACGGGCAATGGCCATGGTAATAACAATGCCACTGGCTCCGCTTAAGCCCAACAAAAACCGGCAAAGCAAAAATAACCATATATTTTCAGCGTAGACACAGCCTAGTGACGCCAGACAAAAAGATATCATGCCAAGGAGCAGGGGGGAGCGACGTCCCATATAATCACTGATGGGCCCTGCGACAATTTGTCCAAAAGCAATACCTACTGTTGTCATGGTCAGTGTTAGCTGCACCAATGAAGTGGAAATGGAAAAATGAGAGTGCAGCATGGGCAAAGCAGGTAAATACATATCATTGGCCAGTGGCGCAAGGGCAGTGAGTAATGCAAGAAATAATGCCAGACGAAGCTGTTTTATTTTTATACGTTCCATAAAAAAACCTTTTCAGCGATGAATAATCTAGGGTAAAGACACAATACTCAAGTTTTACATAGCATAGTGCAGGAATAAATCCTTTTTGTGTCGAAGAACAGAAGGCAGTTTAATTTTATCATATATGGAGGTAAAAAATGCTACAAATCAAAGAATATGATGATAATCACAATTATAGAAGATTGGTCAATGATTCACAAATATTTCATAACGCCCTGCAGTATGTGCTGAGAGGTGAAACAAGATTTCACGTACAAAATGAGGGTTCAAAGGATTTTGACCTTGTATATATCGATAATGATAAAAAGGCAAAAAGTGATGTCAGCTTTCCTGACAGTGATTTTTACCGGGATGAAATCATATATCCACCATATTATTTTTACGACGAAAAGGATTTGGAGAAAATCAATCTCTATTTACTGGATGGCTTTGAAGAGATTTTCTTTGAAGATGCCAATGAATATACCATTTCAGTTGCCATGTTGGCAATCAAGCATACTTCTCTGGCCGTTCGTTTTAAGGATATCAACGTGCTGCTGTTTCCATGGCTAAAATCTCAGGTAACAATTGGTGATAAGCCGTTGTCAGACAAAGCTATTTATGTTCAGAAAAACTATTATTCTGATCTCACAAAGACGGACCATTTCTCATCATTAAGCCTTTTTCATTGCCTGTTTTTATTTCAGTGGTTAACAGATCTGCCTAAAAAGCAGATTAAATATTTGGAGCTGTCCATTAGGCGAACAGAGGGAATAGGCAGCATTTTGTCATCCTACAACAAGGCAAGGCAGGCATTACAAAGACATAATATAAAAGTCGTTTTGGAGCCGAATAGTACCAGATACAGGCAGTCTACGCTCAGCAAATATTTTTCCGTTGAAGAAGCTCCGGCAGATATGGATGATACCAATACCATATACGTAAAATGCTTTAATTGTTTTATTCTGACATCATTTATTGATCGGCATGAGGCTAATATCGATCTTACCACCTTGAATCCTGTTTTTTTACAACAGATGAAGGAGTATGCAGATGCGATCATAGAAAGTAAAAAAATACTTGGGGTTCTTCTTAGGGGAACTGACGTTATATTGGCAAATTACGTGGGGCTTTATCGTCCTGTGAATATTGATGCTTGCATCAGAATTATTGATGAGAGGCTAAAGCAATATAATTATGATAAGATTTTCCTGGCTACGGAAGACAGCTATTATCTTAAACGCATGCGTGATGCCTTCCCGCATAAAATCATAGCCATAGCTCAGGAGCGTCACTCCAGAGATGAGTTTAAAAATGTAAAGTATATATCTGACCTGGAGAAATGCAAAAGTAGCGGTGGCAATTATTATAATAGCGTAGAGGATAATTTGGTTAATTATATTTATGCAATGTATATGTTGGCCAGATGTGAGAGCTTGATAGCAAATTGTATGTGTAGTGGGGTAAATATTGCAACAGCATTCAATGGGGGAAAATATGTCCGCAAAGAGATAGCAAGTGCCATGCTCAGATAGTATTACAATAAGGCTGGAAATTTAGTATAGCAGCAGCATTGCCAGACCTCCTGAGGCCGACATTGCTACCATAAAGAATTTTAATATTGGGCGGGGTGCCAGACGGGTGAGCTTTGCACCTAAATAGGCACCTACTGCCTGTCCTACAAGGGTCTGGACGAATATCCACAAATCCAGCTGGCCATTTAAGAAGTAGCCCAAGCCTCCTGCAATGGATATGGGGAGAATTACCATCATGCAGGTTCCAATGGCGTAAAGAACGGGAACGCCAAATATTATCATAAGAGTCAGCTGTATAAAAGCAGCTGCTCCGATACCAAAGGCACCGGATATAAGACCATTTAAGCAACCGGCTATACTTCCATAGATATAGAGCTTGTGGCCCTCAAGAAGACCTTCCCGTGGCGGGAAGTGTTTATTAAGCCATTGTGGCTGATAAACCTTGATGTAAAGGAGTATTGCAGACAGTATCATAATGGAGCCGGACATTTTTCCCAATATATCAGAAGGAATAATATTAGATATATTGGCTCCCATAAAGGCACCTACCATACCGCTGATACCCAGCACAGCACCGGTTTTGGGAATAACATTACCCTCCTTGAAGTGGCTGAGTGCCCCTGACATGGTGGTAAATACCATGGCGGAAAGTGCCACCGCCAGAGCCGTGTGTATAGGTACACCAAAGCCCACGGTCAAAAGGGCAATAGTAATACCGGCTCCGCCAATTCCAATAAAGCCGATTATCATACCCATTATTAGCATGGAAACAAATAACATAATTATTACCTTCTATCTGATTTTTTACAGTATATGAAAGTATATCATAGGGGTATGTTGTTGTCTAATGTAAAATGGGTTGAATGGACAGCAGATATGGTCCAGGAGCGGTATTCGCCATTATGTGGAGCAGAAGGTTTTTATATTATTAAGGGTTGCATTGGCATTATTCTTTCTATATTAAAATTGGGTGAAAATTCAAAATAGTTTCATAGTTCTATTGTGGGAACATGAACAATTGTATATAATGTGTGTACTTAGAATTCGGGGGCAGAGGAGCAAATGGCGTCTCTGCCATGTTGAAGTTAAAAAAGAATAGGAGGGATTTGCGTGAAAGTTAGTGGATTTCTTAGGTACATGGTTGTATTTATGCTGGCCCTTTGTGTTGCATTGGTATACGGAAAAACTCCAATGGCTTCAGCAGAGGTGGATATGAGCAAGGTTGATACCAGCATTCAGGCAATCATAGGTACATGGCGGGAGGGAGATGCCCTTGATGCAAGAGTTTTGAGGGTAAATCCAGATTATACCTATGAGCTGGTCTACAGGGGAGGCGGAACTTCCTGTGGTACAGTACGGGTAATTGGCGAAGAGCATCCAGATGGCACATATTCCCCATGGTACTCCTTTGATGAAGTTGATGGGAAAAACTGGGCCATGTTCCCAAAGAATGATGTGGATGGTACTCTTCAAAAGGATCTTTGGTCTGGCCAGGATGGTGCCCTGCATTTTGTTCGTTTTGACAATTACGAGTATTCAGGCAAGACTGAAGGTATAACTCCAGAGAGTTATCTTGGTGTATGGGGCTGTGGCCGTTGCACCATCGTTATTGAAAAGAGAGACAACGCCTATGTGGCAGATGTTAAGTGGGCAAGCAGTGCGGCAGAACACAGAGAATGGTTCTATAATTGCCGTTATGACAAGAGCAGCGCCATTTTGGTATGCCCTGGTAATGGAATTTGCACCGATTCCATAGTTTATGATAATGGCAAGGAAAATGATATTAATGTATATTCCGATGGTAGCTGTGAGCTGGTTCTTCGTGATGGTGTGCTGAAATGGTACGATAATAAGGATAAAGCTGGTCAGAATATGGATTTCTTGAGATAGTCACAATATTTCAAAAGGAGGGTAACTATGAAGAAGCGTTTATTTATGGGCTTATTGGCATTTTTTACCCTGACGGTACTTTGCTTTACTACTTTTTCGTCATCGGCAGAGGCAAAGGCACAAATTCGCTATCGTGTAGACCATGTATATCTGAACACTCCGGGGGAGGCTACCATTGAGGGTCATTTCACCAATGACGGAGATACAACTGGGTATGTAAAGTGGTTTGACATTGATCTTACCCTCACGGCTGATAACGGACAGCAAATGTGGGCAGACAGCGGTATTCGCCATTATGTGGAGATGGCGGTTCCTGCCCATGATGTAGTGGGATATACCTTCTATATTCAGAACCCTTATATTCCGGAATATCATCATAACTTCCGGTGGAGGTATAATACTAATACCCATTGGGAGGGCCGTGCCGGTTGATAGAACAGTTTTTACCAGAATATCCAGTGTGGATGCTGGATAGTTTAAGGGGGAGCCATGGACATAGGTCTGTGTCGGCTCCCCTTTGTTGTTATTGTTTTAAAATTTGTTGAACCATTTCTTTTAAAAATGCAGCTTGGTTTCTTTTAGCATAAGCTACAGCTAGTATGTTTACTTTTAATGTATTGTCATTAACTACAAAATATACCATGTAATTTTTGACAACAATGTAGCGAACTCCCTTGTCGTGCCAAGGATATTCATGACAAAGTGGTGCTCTTTTGGGAAGAGCAGTTAATGATTCTATTTTTGTTTCAAATTCGTCCAGTAAATCAAGTGCCG
>DFHJ01000007.1 GCA_002372665.1 Anaerovibrio lipolyticus | reverse complement strand
CTCCTTAAAAATATTCAGGCGCTCCTCCTCGGACATATTAAGGTACTTGTCGCCATCCTTCTTAATGATACGCTGAGCAGTATCAATAATATCAGCACCATGATAGCCATTTTCAGGGAAGGTATCCTCTGTGGCCTTGCCCAAAAGCTCAAGATAGCGGTGATCAACGGAAAGGGCCAGATTATTAATCTGATTACCCGCATCATTGATATAATACTCGGAGGTAACAGGATATCCCGCAGCTCTCATTACATTAACCAGAGCACTGCCTGCTGCAGCACCACGGCCATGGCCAACATGAAGGGGACCAGTAGGATTGGCACTTACATATTCCACCTGCACAGGCTTCATATCCTTCCTTGGAAGCTGACCGAAGCTCTCACCACGATCCATAATAGCCTTGAGACCATCATAGAGGACATTAGCCTTCAAAAAGAAGTTAATAAAGCCTGGGCCGGCTATCTCAACATGCTCCAGCCAATCGCCATTGATACGGCCAGTGACCTCTTCTGCAATCTTTCTTGGATTCATGCGAAATGCCTTGGCAGACTGCATTGCGAAGTTAGTGGCGAAATCACCCATTTCCTTCTTTGGCGGAACCTCGAGAATAATATTTGGCAACTGCGCCTCAGGAAAAACACCATCGGCAATGGCAGCTTTGGCAGCCTCCTCAATAGCGGCCAATAACGTATCCTTAATATCCAAATTCATAGCCTCCCAAACTTTTTAATATATATATAACAATATCTATTTCCCAGCATTGCTGATTTTTATATGAAGCTCATACTCACCCACAGGAGATCCATTAACGGCCAAATCGTAAAATAGATCAATTTCCCCCTGGCCCCCGACTTCATCCATATTGATTTCCAGCTGCCTGGTATTGATTTCCAGCTCCATAGGCCCGTAAGGAGTATGATAGCTGGTTCGGGTCATTTCCCCATGTAAAAAAATCATTTCCGTCTCAACGGCTCCACGGCGGAAAATTGTCAGCTTCCTTCCATCGGTTTTAATGGTGGTTGCGATAACATTTTCCTTGTCAAGAGCACTGTCATCATATTTTACATAATGCTTGTTATTACGGAAATAATACTGGCCCTCAGCCAAATGAGCAACCTTTTCGCGCTTGCCCTTAAGGTCCTTCTGAAAGCCGGAAGTAACCACTTTAACCTTGTACATAATGGTCCTTTTCTTCCTTATTTTAATAGAACATTTATTTGGTTCTGTATTTAAACAAAACTGTGTATAGTATAACCCAAAAATGGATTATTGCCAACAAAATAATTAATAAAAATTAAAAAGGGATTGCCGAGGCAATCCCTTAAATCACTTTATTTGATGAAGTTACTGCTGAACTGCAATATCAATCTCCACCTGATGACCGCTGATATCCATAACAACGCACAGATACTGCTCGTTGCTGATCTTAATCTGGAAGTCGGAGCCCACAGTCAGCGACGGGGTGGAAATATCCACCTCCAGCCCAAGGGCAGTGAGATTGGTGGCGGCATTGGCAGTCAGCATATTGGACATCTCAGAAATAGCACTCTGGGCCATCTCATCAAAGGACTCCACCGGCATCCCCATCATCATGGTGGATGCAATGAACTTTGCGGTGTCTTCACTCATATTATAAACGACGTTTCCCCTTATCTCCTTGGTAAAACCAACGATAACAGCTACGCCCTGACTTACTGCATTTTGATTATTTACAGTCATACCTGTACGCTGTGGTGTTGGAAAGCCCATCTGGGGAAGTACAGTCGTAAATGCATCTATAAACGGATTAACCAGTTTTACATCCATAAGTTATACTCCCCTCGCAAACCCTACATTCATGAATACATTCCCGTAAGAGGTCTTGGCTACAACATTAAAAGAAATTAGCTCAGGATTGGACAAAATTATATCTGAACCAATAACTGTCCCCGGAGGCGTAATACGCATTTCCTTGTCCTTAAACACATCATTGACACGGGAAACAGCACGACCAGTAATAATATTACCTGCCTCCTCTATGGCAGCCTCCGCCTCATCAGCAGACAAATCATCCTGTGGATCCATTCCCAGCATGGCCCTACTGAGACTATACATGGTTTCAGAATCCATATAAAGCGCAACACGCCCCTTAGGTTCACCAACGATACCAATCACAGCTGCCACGCCGTCAACACGAAGAACAGATTCTTCATTTTGAGAAATCTCTATTTCACTCTGGATACCAAAAATAGACACCAGACTCTGCTGGAGTACCTTGGCAAAGGTAGTCACATAGGACTCCCTGTAAACAGCTACTGCACCAACATTTTCATTGCACATAATCATCAGCGTATCAATAAGCTCATTGGTGCTGACAGGCTTCTGCAAGAAGGAGCCAATACCGGCCATACGGCCCTGCATAATCAGCTTGGCATCCTTCATGGCACTGATCATAACAATCTTTGCCTTTGGATCTATCGCATGAATACGACGGGTGCACTCAATACCATCTGCATCCGGCAAATTCATGTCCATGGTTACAACATCCGGTTTAGTCTTAGCATAAAGAGCCACTGCCTCAGCAGAATTCTCAGCCATTGCGCAAACTTCAAAATTAGTCTTGGCCAGCATGGAGCTAACCATCATACGGCTAATTCTCGAATCATCAACCACCATAACCTTGACTTTTTCCACAAACAATCACCTGCGCTTTTCGTGTATTTTTCCTTCACTATAAATATTCGCCAAAAAAGTGAAAATCCTTCTAAAAATACGAAAAAACTATATGTGTTTCTTCTAGTATACAAAAATCGGTAGAGCAATTCAAGGAAAAACGTCCCAGGCACCCTATCCTTTGAATGGTTACTAACTAATAGAGTTCTTTAAAAATGAAAAAAATCCTTCTTGAATTTTGATTTTATTTTACGAGACTCAATTTCTCATTTGCCAAAATTCCATCCTTCTTTGTATAATATTTGAGTATTATGCTTTGATATAGGAGGAATAACATTTGGATAATATATTGATTATTTCGGCCTTTGTTATTTATTTGGGCCTGATGATGTTTATCGGACTGTACTATTATAGGAAGACAAACAACATGGACGATTACATCATTGGCAACAGAAAGCTGGGTGCCTGGGTTACCTCCCTCAGTGCTGAGGCCTCTGATATGAGTGGCTGGATGCTGATGGGACTTCCAGGTGCTGCCTATCTGGCTGGACTGAATGCCGGCTGGATTGCAGTGGGACTTGCCTTGGGCACCTACGCCAACTGGAAATTTATTGCGGCAAGACTGAGAAAATTTACGGAAATTGCCAATAATTCCCTTACCCTGCCGGATTTTTTACAGAACCGTTACAATGACAGCAGCAACATTTTACGGGTTGCTCCGGCCATTTTCATCATTATTTTCTTCGTAATTTATACCTCCTCCGGATTTGTCAGCGGTGGCAAGCTGTTCAGCACCCTCTTTGGACTGGACTATACCACAGCTGTTCTTTTGGGAGCCTTTGTGATAGTATTCTATACCCTTACTGGTGGTTTTATGGCTGTATGCTGGACTGATTTTATTCAGGGTATCATGATGTTCTTTGCCATTATTATGGTGCCCGCTGTAGCTGTTTATGCCCTCGGGGGTATTTCAAACACTGTCACTGCGGTGGAAATTATGAATCCAACCTTCTTCAATCCATTCTTAGGACCTGATGGCTCCACCATCTCCGCCATTGAGTTCATTTCCCTTATGGGCTGGGGCCTTGGCTACTTTGGGCAGCCTCACATACTGGTTCGCTTTATGGCCATCAAATCCTCCAGCGAGCTGAGTCATGCCATGCACATTGCCATGGTATGGGTTGCCATTTCCCTGGCTGCTGCAGTGGCTGTTGGTATTGTGGGCAGCGTTTACCTCACCGAAACACTTACGGGACCAAAGGTGGAAACCGTATTTTTGGTGATGAACGGGGAGCTGTTCACTCCATTTGTGGGTGGTCTTATAATGTCGGCTGTGCTGGCCGCAATAATGAGTACTGCATCAGCCCAGCTGCTGGTTGCTGCTTCTGCTTTCTCCCAGGATTTTTACCACTCTGTTTTCCGAAAGGATGCAGGACATAAGGAGCTTATATGGGTAAGCCGCACTGCAGTACTGGTTATTTCTGCCATGGCCATCGGCTTGGCCATGAATCCCAACAGCTTTATTCTGGATATGGTTTCCTACGCCTGGGCTGGCTTCGGTGCTGCCTTTGGCCCTGCCCTTATTATGTCCTTATTCTGGAGAAGGACTACCAGAAATGGTGCTCTGGCAGGTATTGTGGTAGGAGGTCTTACAGTGCTTATTTGGAAGCAGTTTGCTTTCTTTGGTCTTTATGAGATTATTCCAGGCTTCCTGTTCTCCCTGCTGGCAATTTATGTTGTGAGCCTTCTGGACAAGGAACCAGAGAAGGAAATTACAGATATGTTTGATTCCGTACAGCATTCTGATATCTGATAGCCTTTTCCTATGGAGAAGGTGGCGAGCTTTGCTCGTCGGATGAGGTCAAAAAAATTGAAAAATTTTCTCATTTAGGTATTGAAAATCATTTTCAATTATGCTATATTATATTCAAGCTTTGAAAAAAGCGTAACTCTCCTAAATATAATACACACACACTAGAAAAGGGATTCCCGGAGGACAGGGAATCCCTTTTCTAGTGCAAATAACAAGGCAAAGCAAAACAGGGCAGAAACTGTTGCCTTTCGCTCAGTTCCGGTGCTAAAACTTTTTTTGATTTGTAATTAGCAGCGAGAAAAATCGAACTCGCTACGCTCAAGCAACGATATTTTCCCGCTGTGTAAGATATCAAAAAATAGTTTCTTAACGCACCGAAACCTAATGCTCAAGGCAATCGGTTCCTGCCCTTTTTATTAATTAGTAAACAAAGATGTCGGGGGTAGTTTCCTGGAGCAATAGTCCACGGAGCGTTAAGAAGTTTTTTCTTTGTCATTCCTCTATTTTAGCGAAAAAAATCATCTGTCTGAGCGAAGCGAGTTATGATTTTTTTCGCTATTGTTAAAGACAAGAAAAAATTTAGCGACGTGTGACGTGCTACAGGGGACTATCCCCGACATCATGGCGTCATAAAGAGATTTAATTGTTCTCCGGTTCGTCCTTAGGTCGGCCACGACCTATGAGATATAGTGGTCTATTTTTAACTTCCTCATAAATACGGGATATATATTCTCCCATGATACCCAGCACTGTGAGCTGCACACCACCAAAAAACAGTATACAGGCGGTTATGGTAGCCCAGCCGGCCACTGCATCGTTAAACACATACTTAGATACCAGCACATGGAGGAATAACAGGAAGCTTAGGAAGCCACAGCATACACCGATGTATAATCCCATGCGGAGAGGCAAGGTTGAGAAGGCCATTACCCCATCCACTGCCAGATGAAGCATCTTCCGCGGAGAGAATTTTGAAACTCCCGCGAACCGCTTTGGTGCCACAAACTCAATGTAGGTCTGCTTGAAGCCCATGGAACCTATCATACCACGAATAAAACGGGCATGTTCACGATAACGACGGAAGGCCTTTACCACCTTCTGATCCATCAGGCGGAAATCAGCTCCGCCCTCCTGAATATGAACGGTGGACAAGGTATTTAAAATCTTATAATAATAAGCTGAGGTAAGCTTCTTAAAGACCGAAACTCCTTCAGTATTCTTGCGGATGGTATGAACCACCTCATAGCCTTCCTCCCATTTTGCAATAAGGGTAGGAATCAGCTCAGGTGGATGCTGCATATCCCCGTCCATCATTATTACTGCATCTCCATCTGCATGGTCAAGACCACAGGTGAGAGCCAGCTGATGGCCGGAATTTTTTGCAAGGAAAATAGATTGAACCCTGGAATCGTTTTTCTCCAGCTCCCGCAGTATTTCACGGCTGCGGTCCTTGGAGCCGTCATCCACAAAATCCAGCTCAAACTCGTAGTCCAGCTTGTCAAACACCTCAACAATGGACTTATAAAAATGCTCTATATTATCTTCTTCATTGTATACAGGAACAACAACTGATATAATCTTCATGGTTATCTCTTTTCTCAA
>DFHJ01000070.1 GCA_002372665.1 Anaerovibrio lipolyticus | reverse complement strand
GTTTTAGCAGGAATGTTAATGCATAAGGGAAAGTATATATCACATTTTTCCTCTTAGTTTAGGTCTAAAAAATCACATTTTTCTTGTGTTTTTAGACCTTAAAATCACATTTTCTACATAAAATTAGGCCTCAAAATCACATTTTTATTACATTCTTTTATGGTTCCTATCAACCCCGGCATATTCACCAATAACTTAAAAAATAATACTGCAATCCAAAGCTATAATCCAATCCATACTTTCACCTTTACAATTACTAGTTGTTAATAAATAAAAAGATATGCGCCGCAACAATGGCGCATATCCTTCATAGTCAAAATTTGTAGGTATTACCCAAGCACCTTTGCCACCCTGTTCTGCACCTCCTGGGCATTCCAAAATGGCTTTTTCCAAAATTCCACAGCCCCCATCTCCATGGTGGTCTGCTCCATCTGGGCTTGGGCACTCATAACAATCACCGGTATTTCCTTCAGCTGTTCATCAGCCTTCATAAATTGGAGCAGCTCCAGTCCACTCTTATCCGGCAATACCAGATCCAATATAACTAAATCCAGGCTTTCCCCATTTTCCTGCAAAAGCTCAATAGCCCGCCCCCCATCATGGGCATTGAGGAGCTCGTAATCTGCTAAAATCCTTGACAACAACAGCTGGTTTACCTCTGCGTCGTCAATAATAAGAATCTTCTTTTTAGACTGGTCACCCATAATATCTCCACCTAACTGTATATTCTTATCTTGATTTAATAATATCACATTGGATACGACGGTACAATAAAAACATTTAACGGTATTTTACCAGCAGGAAAATAGCTACAAAAAAAGAATATAACAATATATCGATATTCCACAAGATTTAACATTCCACTGATATTCCCCTTGAAAGGAGGGTTTCCCATGTTTCGTTTTTTGAAGCCTGTTCTAAGCGGAGTCATGTTCCTGCTTTTGATGCTATGTCCATTGGCAACCCACGCAGAAAAGGTTCACTGGGAAGACAAGGCCTATGATTTTTCCAATATCCAGCGGGCCATTGTTTACGACATAGAAATAGTTGACACCTCGGAAATACCAAGTGATCTGACGGAAAAGGTGGTGCAGGAGGAATATTGGAAAACCGCCTCAAAGCCGCCTTACAAGCTCATGCATCCAGACAAGGATGCAGTCCTCTATCCTCAGGATATGGCTGACATTTATGTAAAGGCAGTGATTTTAAAGTGGCATGATGATTACTACATCAAGCCGGCCTACACCAGTTGGGAAAGCAGATCCTCCACCCGAAAGGTTAAGCGCTCCGATGGCAGCTGGTACGATGAAACGTACTACTATACCGTTCCCGTTTATCACCCTGAAAAGACCATTTACACATCCACTGTACGGGTGAAGTTCGATGTTTATGACAACAAGACCAACAAACTGATTATGTCCCGGGATGAGCTGCGTGAACGGGATGATTCCTACCATGGGCAGCAGGGTATCTTTGGTCGCATAAGCAAATCATTCTTTGATGATTTGGGCAAAAAAATAAAAACAAGCAAGGAAAGTAAGGAGAAGTAAGTATGAAGAAAGTTTTACAGCTTGTCAGTGATGACTTTGAAGACCTGGAGTTATGGTGCCCGGTAATGAGACTCAGGGAAGCTGGCGCTCAGGTGGATTTGGTGGCAGAAAAGCCTGGGCTGTACCACGGGAAATACGGTGTTCCCTGTGAGGTAGCCATGTCATTTGATGAGGTAGAGGCCAAGGATTATGACGGCATACTAGTACCTGGAGGCTGGGCACCAGACAAGCTCAGAAGATTCCCTAAGGTATTAAAATTAGTGGCTGATATGAATCGGGAGGGTAAACTCATCGGCCAAATATGCCATGCTGGCTGGGTGTTGGTCTCGGCGGATGTCTTAAATGGACGAAAGGTTACCAGTACCCCTGGCATAAAGGACGATATGAAAAATGCCGGGGCCACATGGCTGGATGAACCATGCGTAGTAGACAAAAATATTGTGTCAGCCAGAAGGCCACCGGATATTCCCGAGTATACGAAGGCTTTGGTAGATGTACTTAATAAACAATAAAAAAGCGTTTTTTACCATTAAATCAAAGGCACTTTGCATTTTTGCAGGGTGCCTTATTAATTTTTTTATGTTCATATAGGCTATTCTACAAAATCATGGTATAATATGAATGAATTATAGTCTAAATTTTTCTACAATTCATACATTTTTCCCATAATTAAAGGCTTTATTAACTTTTTGGGGTGTGCCAGGGGAAATACAAGGAGGTGTTTTCAATGTTGGAAGCTATCGGGCGCGTTGGTACGAGCTCAAGGCAACGTAATTATCAGCTGGTTGCCCAATACCGTGCCAATTTAGGACGGAACCTGATGCCCTCAAATACATCACAGCAACAGCAATCCTTAAAGAGGAATCATTCCCTTAAATCTTTAGGAATGAGCTCCAGTGATGCTATTGAAACTGCCAGCATCAGATCTAAATTACAGGAGGGACAACGGCTCTCCCCTATTGAGATGGATCATCTCAGCTTAAAAAATCCAACACTGCATCAAAAGGCGGAAAGCGTGGAAGAATCCAGAGCAAATTTCGAAAATTCACTGGCAAGCTGCCACACCAAGCAGGAGGCCCGGGACACTCTCATGAAGGCTCTCAACAGGGATGCCAACACCGCAATAAAGGCTTCTGCTACAGAAAGTTCTGAAGATAATGATATTATCGATGAACAGGCGGCTGAGGCTTCAACAGTACAGCAGATGGTAACCAGCCTTATGACTCAGATTAAGGCAAGCCTTGGATCCAGTACCAAGGCCGGCAAAACTGCTGAAATCGCAGAATCTGCCAAAGCCATTAAGGCTGATGTAGAAACTGCCTCGGAAACATCAATACCGTTACCACCATTAAAGGACACAAGCCCAGGAGTCAATGAACAGGATATTCTTGAAACATTTCTCTTTAAGATTAGGGCATTACAAAATGCCTGGGATAAATTCATTCATACACAGGATTATAAGACTATGCCGGAGGGTTTAAAGGAAGCTGGAAAGCAGCCACCGGATAGCCGGGTAATGGATATGATTAAGCGTTACAGTCCTTATAAAATTCAGACACAGATGGCTACTGCGTCCAATGTGGATATTGCACAGTAACTAATTGTCAGCCGATGCTACCGTATAATGAAACAGGCTGGGCGTCACTTATGTGATGCCCAGCCTTTCTTTTGTATTTATCCCATGTAATCAGTCCTGTAGTGGTACTCCTGCCTACTTAAGCAGCTTTGTCAGGGTATCCATCATCTTTTCTACATCAATAGGCTTGGCCAGATGTTCATTCATGCCAACCTCCAGTGCTCTCTCCTTATCCTCCTTAAAAGCATTGGCCGTCATGGCAACAATAATAATATCTGCCTTTGCCTTGTCGTCAAGATTGCGGATTTTTCTGGTGGCCTCATAGCCATTAAGATTTGGCATCTGTATATCCATAAGAATCATATCATAGTAGCCTGCCTCCGCCTTGGTGAGCATATCAACGCACTCAACACCATCACAGGCGTGCTCCACCTTAAAGCCGCTGTCTTCCAAAATAGCTGTGGCAATTTCTGCATTGAGTTCATTGTCCTCAGCCAACAAAATACGCTTGCCGGAGAAATCTGTTTTTGCCTCCTGAACATTGCTGTCCACTGCAGCAGAAGGTTCTTCCCCAATTCTGTGGGGAATCCTGAAAACTATTTCGGTGCCCTCTCCCAATTTGCTGTGAACATCAATTTCACCATCCATCATCTCCACGAGATTCTTAACGATGGCCATACCAAGCCCTGTTCCCTGAATACCACTCTGGGAGGTGTTGCGGGCTCTGGAGAATTGCTCAAAGATCTCTGCCACAAAGTCCTCTGACATGCCAATACCAGTGTCCTTGATAGATACCTCCACAAAACACTGCTCCGCCACTTTTCCGGGCAATTCCTGGACCCGAATCTGAATTGCACCACCATCAGGGGTATATTTCACGGAATTACTTATAATATTCATAATAACTTCTGACAAATGGGTCTTGTCAAGGTAAAGGTAACGGTGCTGTATATTACAGGAAACATCCAGTTTAAGGTTCTTCTTCTTTATTTCTCCTTCAAATACTGCAACACAGGTATTAAAAAGACTTATGGCATCTTCCAGTTCCTCATCAATAACAATTTTTTTATTTTCGATGCGGGACATTTCCAAAACATTATTCAATATGTCCAAAAGCTGATAGCTGGCCATCTTAATCTTTTTGCGATATTCCTTGTGCAGCCCGACATTATCAGGATCCCGCTCCTCCAGCTCCGTAAAGCCGATAATTGCGTTAAGAGGTGTACGAATATCATGGGACATATTAAACAGGAAGGAGGTTTTGGCCTGGTTGGCCACATCAGCAGCTTCACGGGCTTCTTCCAGCTTTTTGTGCTGACTTTGAAGCATTTCATTAAGCACCTTGGTTTTCTCCAGCTGTATATCCTGGGCCGCCGTAAGCTCCTCCAGTCGTATCTGTCTGTCCTGAAGAATGCTGTTAAGGACGGTGATTTCCTGTATCTGCTTTTCCGACTCGTCCAGATGTTCACGGTTACGGCTGTTTTCTCTATAAATAAAGAATACTATCAAGCTGGAAATCACCAAAATAGCGCCTACAGGAATCCATATATTCTGCTTCAGAAATTCTCCGGGCGTCATCTCCAAATGAGGCATATAGGCATAAGAACGGGTCAAGGTAAAGTCCTTATCCATAAGGGTAATACCGTGATTCAGCACGCTAACCCCCACAGCATCCGCATTCATTCCGGCAAATCCCAAAGAAGCATCGTCCGGCAGCTGTATTGTGCGAAGAACACTATAACTGGATTTTTTATGTAACAGGAACTCTGTTCTCAGGCCACTTACAATAACAACATCAGCTTCGCCCCTGACAACCGCATCCATGGCCTCCTCATCAGAATCGAAATAAATAACCTTGTTATCAGGATAATAAACTGCCCTGAAATCATCCAATACCCCCAAGCGGCTGGCAATAGCAATTTTTGCCGTACTCATATCAGGGTAATCACCTTTATACAGTATATTGAAATAGGAGTTTATTACGGGATCACTTGGCAGCATATCATATTCCTCAGTAATCCAGTAATTGGACAGGGCAGGGAATATAACATCAATATCATTATTTTGCAATGCCCTGGTCAGGTCAACTCCTGTTTCGTAGCCCTTGTACTGCACATCGATGTCAGTATAACCAAGAGCTTTAAAAATTTCGGGAACAAGATCCTTGACAACACCTGTTACCTCACCATTTGCATCTGTATCACAGTATGGCAGGTAATGATTGAGATAACCTACTCTAAGGAAACGATGATTCTCCAGCCATTGGCGTTCCTCAGGAGAAAGAGCACTGGTAAAAACTGTACGCTTAAACCATTTTCTGCTAAGATCGCTGATATAATTCTGATTTTCCTTATAAAGCCTGTGCTGGGCCCTGTTCAAATCAGCAAGAATATCAGGACGTGCCTTGTTCACCGCAAGATAAAAATCAGATGTCCCGCCCTCCAGGCATACCTCAAATCCCATATCACGGAAGGTATTGTAGGCCTCTGCCAGCATAACATCAATATCACCATTTTTTAGGGCTTTATTTCTATCTTTTAGATCATCATATACTATTACTGTAGCCTGAATATTATGCGTGGCTATGTATTTCTCCACCACTTTGGCATGGGCACCTGTCAACGTACCTATCCGCTTTCCATTAAGGGACTCTGGTTCCGTGGTCACATGATTGTTTGAACTGCGCTTAAAAAATAAATACTGGCTTGCACCCATGGGATTCTTTGGATAGCTGAGAACTGCCTCACGCTCCGGCCTGTACGCCAGCCCTCCCAACAAGTCGATTTCACCTTTTACCAGTTTATCATACAGCTCTCCATAAGAGCCATAAACATATTCGTATTTCCAATTTGTGTAAAGCTTAAGGCGCTGCAGAAAATCGTAGCCATAACCACTTTTAACTTCACCGTCCTGATCCCCAAGCTGGAAGCCTTCTTCCACAAAATACCCCACACGAACTACCTTTTCTGCGTTGGCCTCCACAGAAGCTGTATAATATATCCTAAAAGTACCTGCCAGACAAGCAAAAAAAGCCACTATACAAAACAACAGCTTTATCTTGTTTAAAAATATTCTTTGGCCATGCCGCATTTTCATGCGCCTCCTATATTTTTATACAAAGTAGAGAAATATTACTATCAAAAACCACGATTTACCTTCATTATACGTTAGTATATTCGTTACTATTATATCAAAATTTAACCTGCATATTAACTAAAAAATAATTAAAATTATAACGCCATTGTTCAAATTTTTCTTCTTTTAGAAGAAAAATCTTCCAATTAGCGTTTTGCCACAGGCACTAGCTACGCGTCGCACGAGCTGGGAGATATGCTCACCAGCTGTTGTAGTTTGTTTTCCCCCACCTAAAGAGGAAGGGGACATCTTAAAGCTCGTTATAAAATTTTTACCAATTTACTTTACTGCAGCAAGGCTCCTATTGGACTATGTTCCGTAAAAGTTGTATCATAAAAAGAAAGTTTCACCGCAGGAGGATTTACAATGCTTAATAAAAACTATATGGCTGGCAATACCCACCTGTCCTCAGAGGCAGCAGAGCCCTTTGACGTACGAATCAAGAGAGATAAGCCTGAGCTGGCTCAAGGAGTAGACAAGCTGCTGGAGCTTGTGCCGGAGGAAATATATAAACGGGCCTTCAAAAATATTCAGACCTTTAACAAGCGGGGAGATACACTGCTCATTGTCAGCGGAGGTATATTGGAGCGCACATTCCTGGAGCGCGACTGTATTCCTGCATTAAAAGAAGCCTTTGGAGTGACCAGGGTTCAGATTATCGGATAAAATGATAACTTGTTCAAATGGAGTTTTAAACTACGCCTGAATTTAGTTGAATTTTAAATGTAAATATTCCTTTTTGTTGTTATAACGCCATTGTTCAAAT
>DFHJ01000133.1 GCA_002372665.1 Anaerovibrio lipolyticus | reverse complement strand
GAGCGCCTGAATATTTTTAAGGAGTTGGCCCTGAAGGAAAAGCTGGCTGCCTTGAAGGAAGATTTGGCGGCCTTTAATTGTGAATTTGATGTGTGGTACAGCGAGCGTACCCTTCATCCTGACAAGGTTAAGGCAGCTGTTGAGGCATTGCAGAGGAACGGCAAGATTTACGAGGAGGGCGGTGCTCTCTGGCTGAAGTCTACCGATTATGGCGATGACAAGGACCGTGTTGTAATTCGCGATAATGGTGTTCCTACCTATTTAGCTGCAGACATTGCTTATCACAAGGATAAGTTTGAGCGTGGCTTCGGTAAGCTGATTAATATTTGGGGTGCAGACCACCACGGTTATATTTGTCGTGTCAAGGCAGCCATGAGTGCTCTGGGATATAATGCTGATGATTTGGATGTGTTACTTCTCCAGATGGTTCGCCTTCTCCGTGGTGGCGAGCTGGTTAAGCTCAGCAAGCGTACTGGTCAGACTGTAACCCTGGCAGAGCTTATTGAGGAGGTTGGCACTGATGCTGCCCGCTATTTCTTCATTATGCGCTCCATGGACAGCCAGCTGGACTTTGATCTGGATTTGGCAAAATCCAGGAGCAATGAGAATCCTGTTTATTATATTCAGTATGCTCATGCCCGTATTTGCAGTATTTTCCGTCAGGCGGAGGAGACCGGCCTTAAGGTTACTGATGGGGTTGCTCTTTCTCTCCTTAAGGATGAGACGGAGATTGATATCATTAACAAGCTCCAGGAGTATGAGGAAGAAATTGAGCGTGCAGCGGCAGAGTATGCACCACAGCGTATTGCCCGTTATGCTTATGAGCTGGCAGGCAAGTTCCACAGCTTCTATAATCAGTGCCGTATTTTGGGTGTTGATGATAAGCTGGCTGAGGCCCGTTTGGCACTGGTAACCGTTACGGCTCATACCATTCGTCATGCTTTGGGAATTTTAGGAGTTTCTGCTCCGGAAAAGATGTAATGAAACAATTTTTTATACTATAATACTAATTAAGGAGACTTTAGCGTGGATTATTTAAAGAGTACTGATGTAGAAGTTGCCGCTTATATTCTTGCAGAGCACAATGCTGATCTTGGCAATGTAGTGGATTCCTCCGCTTATGAGCCAATGTATTTCAAGGATCTGATTCTTGAGGTTATCAAGAGAAAGAAGAAGCCTGTTCAGTCCCTGCCAGAGGCTATTTCTGAGATTTACACCCAGATTAACATGGATAGCCGCTTCACCTATAGAAATGATGGTATGTGGGGCCTTACCGAATGGTACCCTGTAGAGAAGAAAAAGACTTCCCGCAGTGTTCGTACTGTATCCAAGGAAGCTGCTGCTTCTGAAAAGAAAAAGGCCAACGATACCCATAAGTTCGAGAGCATTCAGGAAAATATGTAATTATTTAGTGTATAGGAGGATTAAGACATGGCAAAGTACATTTTTGTCACCGGCGGCGTTGTTTCTTCCCTTGGTAAAGGTATCACTGCAGCTTCACTGGGCCGTCTGTTGAAGAACCGCGGTTATAACATTACCATTCAGAAGTTTGACCCATATATAAATATTGACCCTGGCACAATGAGCCCTTATCAGCATGGTGAGGTATTCGTAACTGACGATGGTGCTGAAACTGACCTTGATTTGGGCCATTATGAGCGTTTTATTGATATTAATCTGACCCAGGGCTCTAACATTACTGCAGGTAAGGTTTATTGGAACGTTCTTAACAAGGAGCGTCGGGGTGATTACCTTGGCAAGACCGTTCAGGTTATTCCTCATATCACTAACGAAATTAAGCAGCGCGTATATGATGTGGCTGCTGAGAGTAATGCTGACGTTGTTATCACTGAAATCGGCGGTACTGTCGGCGATATTGAGTCCCTTCCTTTCATGGAGGCAATCCGTCAGGTGAAAAAGGAAGTGGGCAAGAACGATGTGCTTTACATCCATGTAACCTTGGTTCCTTATATCTCCGCTGCTGGTGAGCTTAAGACCAAGCCTACCCAGCACAGTGTCAAGGAGCTCCGCAGCATTGGTATCCAGCCAGATATTCTGGTATGCCGCACTGAGAAGCCACTCACTGATGATATGAAGGCAAAGCTGGCCATGTTCTGCGACGTGGACAAGGAAGCTGTTATTGAAAACAGAACTGCTTCAACCATTTATGAAGTGCCTCTTATGATGAAGTCTGAGGGCCTTGACCGCATTGCCATGGAAAAGCTGAACATGGATTATGTTCCGGTGAACATGGAAAGCTGGGAACAGATGGTTCACAGAATCAACAATCCTAAGAGACGGGTTAAGATTGCTGTTGTTGGTAAGTATGTTGAGCTTCCTGATGCATATATTTCCGTTACTGAGGCTCTCCACCATGCAGGCATCTACAATGAGGCTGATGTCAAGATTAATTGGGTAAATGCTGAGACCTTGGAGAACACCAAAAATCCGGACCTTGATGATGTATTTGCCGGCTGCAAGGGTATACTTGTACCAGGCGGTTTCGGTGATCGTGGCGTAGAAGGTAAGATTATGGCCATTCAGTATGCCCGTGAGAAGAAGCTGCCATTCCTGGGCTTGTGCCTTGGTATGCAGTGTGCAGTTATTGAGTTCGCCCGTCACGTTTGTGGCATGAGCGATGCTCATAGCTCCGAGTTCTGTCAGGAGACCACCCATCCTGTAATCGACCTCATGGAATCCCAGGTTGATGTGGAGGATAAGGGCGGCACTATGCGTCTAGGTGCATATCCTTGCAAGGTTCAGCCTGGTACCAGGACTGAGGCTGCTTATGGCACTCTGGAAATCAGCGAGCGTCATCGTCATCGTTATGAGTTCAACAACAAATATCGTCAGGAGCTTCAGGATGCTGGCCTTGTAATTGCCGGTACTCTCCCTGATGATAGCTTGGTAGAAATCGTTGAGGTTAAGGATCACCCTTGGTTCGTAGCTTCTCAGTTCCACCCTGAGCTCAAGTCCAGACCAAACAATCCACATCCATTGTTCCGTGATTTCGTAACCGCTGCTTTGGAAGTAAAATAATTATATATTTTAAGCAAAAAAATTGGATGCAGCCAATATGACTGCATCCTTTTTGGTGTGGTTGTGTTACTCCTCTGTAGTGGCAGGCTGCTGTACATTGATGCCCATTTTCTCAAAAAGCTGGTTAAAGCGCTTTGTGATTTCATCATGGGTATCATGGGTAATCTGTGGCATTTCATCTTGTCCGATGGCTTCCTTCCAGGTGATTCCAGCCTGGCGGAATCCTTCTTCCACAGCTTCCTGCATCATCTTTAATTTTTCCGGGTCATTGCCTGCGATGGAGGTTGCCATATCCATGATGCGGGTTGCCACCGCATCAACGGAATACTCGCCACCCTCGCCTACAGCCTTGGCTGCTTCCTCAGGGGTGGTCGCCACTTCCGGCAGCACAAATTTGTCAAGACCGATTTCTACGCCGTCAAAGTCAAATTTGAAAAGACCCTGGTCAAGGTATCCCTGCAAAGTGGCGTTTTGCTCAGTCAGGGTCTTAATCATTAACATATAGCTTCTGTCAATACCCTCCTGTAAGGCGTCAACCTGTTCAGGTGTGAGCTTACCAAGTGCAGTGGAGGCTTTTTTTACTTCCGTGGAAATATCCAGGGAAAAAGCCTCAGTGGTGGTTTCATTTGTCGCTTCATTGGTGGTGGTCTTCGAAATACTGGCCTTCACCGTTGCTGTTTGTTGCGACAAAGAAGAAATCATATTAACATCCATGTTCATCTTCCTCCTTCATCCTTAAAAGAAAAATTAAATACAAAGACAGAACACCTAATCCTATCTAACCGTATATCGTAAAATCCGGTATGCCAGATTAAATAAAATAAAATGTATACAATATATTTTAATAGTACAAAAGTTGCATGATGACTTTGTAGGTGCTACACTAACCTATATGCTGAATATTACAAGGAGTGGAGATAATGCAGGATCATGGAAAGAAAATATTTCTGATTTCAATAGGCGTGGTTGTAGCTGTGATAGTGGCCTTTTTCGGCTATCAGGGTTACAAGGCTAAAATGGAAGAAAAGCGTCATGCTGAGATTCATCAATCCGGGCACAGTACTGCTGTGGAGTATCTTAAGGCAGGAAACTGGGGAAATGCCATGGACACCTTAAATGGGTTGGGTGATGATCGTTGTGATGACTGTGAGACATTGTTGACTTATTCTTATGCAATGATGAAATACAAAGATGGTAAAGCAAGTGACGGCGGTATTACTACTGCCCATAACAGCTTTGAAGAGATTGGTGAAGATTATTGTGGGGATTTGGCGGATAATGTCCGTCGTGACCGTGAACGGGTCAATGCTGATTATGAAAAAATGATTGCCCGCCAAGCTGAGGCCAAACGTCAGGAGGAGGCTGCCAAGGCTGCCAAAAAAGCGGCAGAGGAAGCAGAACGGGCCAATAATGTATATGTAGGAGACTCTGAGGAAAAGGTACGGAGACTTTTCGGTACCCCTGACCATGTAGGCCGCGCCGTGGTGGGAGACACTGAAACAAAGCAGTTTGTATACTACGCCCCAGGCCATGATATCATCATTTACCTGCAAAACGGCAAAGTGGCAGGATTTATGGAGTAAATGCTGTGTCTTACCCTGATATTAATTTATTCAACAGACTGTTGCACAAATATCTTGTGGACATTTAATTTTGTATAGTGAAACAAGGAAACCGTGGATTTTTACTGCAAGAAGGTTGCAATAAAGTCCACGGTTTTTCTGCATTCAGTGCCTATATATTCTATTGATAAATTTGGCTTCTGTGGCCAATCCCAATAAGGATTATGACAAGCTTTTCGTCCTGTATGTCAGCTAAGATTCTATAATCGCCAACACGGTAACGCCATTGGCCACTCTTGTTGAATGTTAGGCCTTTACCGTGCTGTCTGGGATTTTCGGTACCCACCAGATTCTTTTCTATCCATGATTTTATCATTTTAAGAACGGATTTATCCAGTTTTTTGAGGGATTTTATAGCTTTATCTGTATATTCTACTGTATACTTCATAAATCCAGTTCTTTCCAGGCGTCTTCATGTGAGTAGGTCTTTACAGTGCCGGTAGTCTTGTCTTTTTCGTATTCATCAAAAACGCTCATATCATATTCATCTTCGATTCGTTCAATCATGGTACGGCGTATAATTTCAGACAAACTGCTGTTATTGATTTTTGCATAGTCTTTGAAGATATTTAATTCCCGATCTGGTACCCGTAAACTAATGGTTGCCATATAAATCGCCTCCTTGTATTACAAGTGTATTACATGGAGAATGAAATGTCAATTGTAACTTTAGTGGCATAGCATTTTATATAAAGCAGGATAAAGGCCAATAATTGACGAATAGTTAGGCAATGTGATATTGCAAAATATCTTGTACATGGAGGATGATATGGAAATATTTACTGCATTAAATTTTACTTCGATATGTAGTGGTATAGTTAATTTGTAACACTCCTGCTTGTTATACAATTTTTTGATGATGCGTATAGTGGTGAAATTGAGATTTCTCACGAGGTTATGCAGAAACTGGATCATATAATTTCCGTGGCGAAACAGCTTATGCAGGAAGTAGCTGTTATTGATTATAAGATGACTGCGTGGTATAGGAATACGAAAAACAGATACTTGGAACAGAGCGAAGTCTTATTTACCCGCTACAAACAGCGATTGCAGGTAATAAACCAAAATGATAAAATCAGACTAAGAAGGGGAAATGGTTAAATTTGTAGTTGGGGGGATATTATGATTTACCCATTTATGACTTTAGAAGATGATACTGTGATTACCCACACTGAAATGCAGGATGATGGTACTGTGAAAGTTTATATCGAAACTCCTGATGAGCAGGATTGTTTTCATAGTATGGAGTGCTTCTTGCCATCATATAAGGTTGAAAATATAAAGGGATACACCCAGGAAGAAGTAGACTACTATTTAGCATTTATTAAAGAGGCGGCAAATCTGATTATTGAATTCTCACAGGAAGGTGGCTTTGCTCATGCCGCAGCTATTTAAAATTGGTAGTTATTGGGTGTTCTTTTGGTCAGATGAAGGGTTGCCTACAGAACCAGTTCATGTTCAATTTGTGAATTCTAACTGGTAAATACAATATTTTTCTATGGAAAAATATATATACATGAGTTATAATGGACACAAGAAAAGGGTGCCGTCTAGCGGTCGCCCTCAGATTGTTATAAGTTTTACTTTATAAACCGCCTAAGTTTGATCGGCTAGGGCGGTTTATTTCTTTGTTTCCACGATTATTAGCAATATTAGCAGTAAAACTACTATAATACTATCGCTCATGGGCATCACCCCTTGTGAGGGCAAATATTCCGCCAAACAACACCCATTGATATTATATAATACATAGAGTCGATAATCAATTTCGAGTATTATTTTGGTACAAAAATGCAACGAAAATATTTT
>DFHJ01000011.1 GCA_002372665.1 Anaerovibrio lipolyticus | reverse complement strand
AATAATCTCCATGGCCCGCAGCTTGGGAGCACCACTTACAGTCCCCGCCGGAAAGCAGGCCTTAATAACATCCATTGGTGTAAAGCCCTTTTTCAATGTCCCCATGACCTCAGATACCATGTGCATCACATGGGAGAACCGCTCCACCTCCTGCAGCTTGGTTACCACCACACTACCAGGCTCACTGATACGACCGATATCGTTTCTGGCCAAATCCACCAGCATTGAATGCTCTGCCCGCTCCTTTATATCAGCCTTCAGCTCCTTTTCCAGAGCCTGATCCTCCTCCTCAGAGACTCCACGTCGGCGGGTTCCGGCAATAGGATAAGTATAAACCTGCTTTCCCGCCACCTTTACCAGCATCTCCGGGGATGCCGCCACAAACTTTTTCTTGCCAAAATTCAGATAAAACATATAGGGAGAAGGATTTACCTGACGCAGGCGACGATAGAAATGAAAGGCTGGCTTGGTAATCTTTTCGCGAAACTGTCTTGAAGGCACCACCTGAAAAATATCTCCCGCCACAATATAATCCTTGCACTTCTTTATGATAGAAGCAAACTCAGCTGGCATCTTCCCGTATTTCCCAAGAAAATCCACCTTTTCCTTTCGCTTTGCCGTCTTTGCCTTTGGAGTCTTTACTGCTGCATACAGCTTTTCCTCCAGCTCCTTCATTCGCTGCTCTGCCTTTTCGTACACATCGTCCAAATCCTGCCCCTTTTTCACACTGGCCAGATAAATCAGCTGGGAGGCATTTTTCTGTTGGTCAAACACCATAAGGATGCGACAAATCATAAACTGCCCCAACAGCTCCTCGTCTTTCACCTGAACATTACGGACTCTGTCAAACACGGCAGATATTTCATAGTTGAAATATCCTACAGCGCCACCATTGGCTAAAGGCAGCTCAAAATTTCCGATGGCACTGTTCAGGCCAGCCATGTACTTTTTTATAGCTGTTACAGGGTCACCGTCCACTGCCCGCATTTCATCATCTTCCTGAATCATGAGGCGATTTTTATAAACCTGTAATTTTATAAAAGGTTCTGCTCCTATAAAGGAAAAGCGTCCAAATTTCTGATGGGCATCCACAGATTCCAGAAGAAACCCCTTTTCCTCACCCACCAGCTTGTAAAAAATGGACACTGGAGTATCAAGATCTGTGGAAATTGGCATACTGAGGGCCACCATATTTGCTTTTTTAGCTTTTTCCTTAAAATCCTCCAATGATGGTGTCAGTTTCATTTAGTTCACCTTCTTATCCAGAGCGTGACGAATATCACCAATGAGTTTACCAGCCTCATCCAGCTTATTTTCCATTACCAGTCTTACAACAGCGGAGCCCACAATAACAGCATCTGCCCTCTGAGCAGCATCCACCGCTGCCTCAGGGGAACCAATACCAAAGCCTACAGCACATGGGATATCAGTTTGCTTTTTAACGTGTTCAATGACCTTATTAATTGGACTATAATCAATTTTTCTGACACCAGTTACCCCGTTTACAGATACACAATAAATAAAGCCATCTGCTGTAGTGCAGGTCTCACTTATACGCTGGTCAGTGGTGCCCGGTGTTACGAATTCCACTAAATGAAGTCCCTGCTCCTTGCATACCTTTTTCATATCCCCTGACTCCTCATGGGGCACATCGGGAATAATAAAGCCATCAAGGCCAGCTGTTTTGGCATCTACCGCCAGCTTTTCAAAGCCATAATTAAGCATCACATTTATATAGCCCATGCCCAATATAGGCACCTGGGTAAACTTACGGATCTCACGGACCAGCTCCAGCACCTTTTTGAGTGTCATGCCCTTCTGAATTGCCTCATAGGACGCTGCCTGAATAACTGGGCCGTCAGCCATAGGGTCGGAAAAAGGAATCCCCAGCTCTATTACATCAGCTCCGTTGTCCACCGCCGCCTTCACTGCCTCAAGGGTGCCATCAGCATTGGGAATACCCGCAGTGAGATAAATAACCAAGCCCTTTTTATTTCCAGACTGAAGCTCATTAAATTTATTCTGTAAACGACTCATAATCAAATCTCCTCTCCCAATACCTTTGCCACCTGCTGTACGTCCTTGTCCCCACGACCGGACAGGGTAACTACCACCACTTCATCCTTCTTTGTATTTGGCATGAGCTTTTCAAGATATGCCAAAGCGTGGGAGCTTTCAACTGCCGGTATAATACCCTCCTCACGGCAAAGGAGCTGGAAGGCATCAATTGCCTCTTTATCGTTAATTCCCACATACTTTACTATGCCTTCCTCATGGAACATGGCATGCTCAGGACCTACACCAGGATAATCCAGGCCTGCAGAAATGGAATAAACCTCTATGACCTGACCATCCTCATCCTGGGCCAAATAGCTATAAGCACCGTGAAGGACACCTGGACGGCTTTCCGGATTGGAAAGTGTCTGAGCATTATCCCCGACTGCAGGGCCACGACCAGCTGCCTCCACGCCAAACTTCTTTACACTCTCATCATTTCTGAATTCATAGAAGGTACCGATGGCATTGGAGCCGCCGCCCACACAGGCAATAAGATAATCCAGGCGCCCTCCGGCCTCCTCCTTAATCTGTTCTCTGATTTCCTTGCCAATAACTGACTGGAAATCTCGAACCATGGTCGGATATGGATGAGGTCCCACTGCAGAACCGATGATGTAATGGGCATCCTCAATATGTGCCGCCCAATAACGGATTGCCTCGCTGGTGGCATCCTTTAAGGTGGAAGTACCAGTTGTTACAGGAACCACCTCAGCCCCCAGGAGCTTCATTCTAAACACATTCAGCTTCTGGCGCTCCATATCCACAGCCCCCATGAACACTTTGCACTCCATACCAAAGAGTGCTGCCACGGTTGCAGTGGCCACACCATGCTGACCGGCACCGGTTTCTGCAATAACCCTGTTTTTGCCCATTCTCTTGGCCAGCAGCACCTGCCCTAAAGCGTTATTTATCTTATGGGCACCAGTATGGAGCAAATCTTCACGCTTTAAGAATATCTTTGCCCCGCCGTAGTGCTTGGTGAGCTTCTCTGCATAATAGAGAAGGGTTGGACGGCCCGCATACTCCACATAATACTTTCTCAGCTCTGCAAGAAATTCCAGATCATTCTTATATTTTTCATAGGCCGCCTCCAGCTCTGTTAAGACTGGCATTACAATTTCAGGAACATACTGACCGCCATATTTTCCAAATCTTCCCTTTGACATAATTTCTTCCTCCTAAAATCACTTAATCACGCTATCAAACACTTATTTAATTTCACATTAGGGCAAATTCCCGGGTAGCTTTTTCCACATCCTCTGCTGTGGACAGGCCCTCACCCACCAAAATGCCATCTACTCCCGCTTCATGGAGCATCCTTACCTCATCCAGGGTATGTATACCACTTTCACTGATAACGGTCCGGTTGTCCTCCACCAGAGGCAGAAGCTCCAAGGTGTTATCAATGGTGGTTTTAAACAGCTTCAAGTTTCGGTTGTTGATACCAATAAACTTGGCTGGTGTATTCATGGCCTTTTCCATGTCCTCACTGTCATGTACCTCTACCAGGGCATCCATTCCCAGGCTCCATGTCAGATTCAGATAATCCTCCAGCTGCTTTTGGCTAAGGATTCTGGCTATCAGCAGAACCGCATCAGCCCCCAGCATCCTGGCCTCGTAAATCTGGTACTCATCTATAATGAAATCCTTACGCAAGAGAGGAATTTTCACTGCCTTTCTTACCTCCACCAAATCCTCATTCTTTCCTAAAAAATGTGGATCCGTATGCACCGACAGCATGCTGGCTCCATTTTTTTCATACATCCTGGCCAAGTCCAAAACTGAATAGGGATGATTGAATTTTCCCTTGGAAGGGGACTGCAGCTTGCACTCGGCTATGAGGTTCCACTCTCTTGTCTGAAACTGGGAGCACATGGCGAAGGTACCCTTTTCCAGCCGTTCCCTAAAATTCTTCAATGGGAGCTGTTTTTTTGCGGCTTCCACAATATCCCGTTTTTTAGTAACAATTTCTGCTAAATAATCTCTCATGTTTCCACCACTTTCTTTCCTGCCACCGATAAAAATTCCCTTATCAGCTTCGGCGACTTTATTCCTTCTATTTCCATGGACCCGGAGGCATCTATACCATAGGGTGCAAATATTTTTATTGCTTCCTGCAATGTTTCAGCAGATATTCCTCCGGCTATTATATAAGGCTTTTTTAATCTCTTTATGGTACTGGCGGCCTCCCGCCATTTAAAGCTGATACCGCTCCCCCCCACAGCAGCTTTGCTGTAACTATCTATAAGGATGTAATCAGCAGGATAAGCCTCAGCCTGTTCCAGCGAGAAATCCTCTCCATAACGGAATGCTTTGATAATAGTCCTCTCTATTTTTTCAGCGTACTCGACGCTTTCATGTCCATGAAGCTGTACCATATCAAAGCCACAATATTCCGCGATTTCATTAACCTCGTCCAAAGGCTGATCCACAAACACCCCAACCTTTTTAGGCCCCTGCACCGTATTGCATATATACTTTACTGTGTCCGGCGGACAATAGCGTCTGAATCTGGCGCTCATAATAAAGCCCATAAAATCAGCTGCTTTTGCTGCCTTGGCCGCTTTTATATCCCTTATGCCACATATCTTTACTCTTGCCACATTTCTCACCTTTTCCAACTAAAAAAACCACTTCGCTCCAAGTACAACCCTTTATGGTTATACATGGGGCGAAATGGTTTCGCTGTGCCACCCACTTTCAGTGATATTCCTCGTGTAATAAAAAAACATTTCATCCCTTACCGAGATAAAATGTCCATGCCACTGGTAATATCACCCTCTTAAGTACAGGAACAATGTCCGATACCGCAGCCCAATAACGGTGGCAACCGTTCCAGCCTAATCACACAAAAAAGCTTTCGGTGGACTCTCTTGGGACCATTCACTAAACGCTTTTCACAGGTCATTCCACCTCCGAATAATATCCGGCACCTGCTCGCTGGCAAAAGTTGGAATAGCTACTATTTCCCAATCAATGATTTGGATATTCAGTTATCAACACCGCCATAATAATATATTTTTCACTGACTGTCAACAAAAAATGTAAACTTTTGTATTTTTACCAGTTTTATGTTAAAAAACTGTAAATCATATAAAATGCCAACCCAATAATTACAGCCAAAACCATCAGCGGCAAGGCAACAAAAACAAGGCCAGCCACCAACAGAGCTATGGCAATGGCAAACAAAACCTTGGTGAGAGTACCGCTTCCAGAGGAAAAACGGAGGATGCGAGGCCCCCTATCGGAGCCCCCAAAAACACCAAATCCGCCAAAAGAGTTATCATTTTTTCCAGTCTGGGCGCTTTCCTGCCCATAGCTGTTTTCTTCAATAGTTATGCCGTCGTAAGCGTTAATCTCAGACTTTTCCATAATACGCACATTACCCTGCCCACAATTAGGGCAGGTACCATCCATATTAAGCTGGCTGCCACACTTCTGACAAATCATAACTATTCACTCCTTATGCTTCCCGTCTTTGACGTATTCTCTTAATCAGCACCATATCGTCCTTGTCTCTGGCATGAAGAAGGTAATCCCCGATAAATTTACCTTTTATCCGAAGGCCCGGAGCAATCTCAGACAAAGGAACCAGCACAAATGCCCTATCCAACATGTGCTTATGAGGTAGGGTAAGCTCCGGAGTATCCATCTCCACCCCTTCAATGTAAAGAAGGTCAAGATCAATGGTTCTAGGACCCCAATGGGTATGACGAACCCGTCCCAGCTGCTTTTCTATATCCTGACACACACGTAAAAGCTCCAGAGGCTCAAGCTCTGTACGTACACACATGGCACCATTAAAAAACAATGGCTGATCGGACTTCCCCCATGGTGGTGTTTCATAGAAGGATGATACACTGACTAAATGAATTTTGTCTGAAGCCGCTAACATTTTGATAGCCTTTCTGATGGTCGCTTCCTTATCCCCCATGTTGGAACCGATACTGATGTAGCACTCATACGTCTTCTTCATTTCACTCATTCCTTTACTTGCGCTTAATACATAAAAACATAACTCTCTCTATATTTAAAACACTTAAATATATTCATGTCGCTGACGCCGAATTTTTATTTGAGCGTCCTTAAAGATACCGGGTATTGGAGCCCCGGGCTTATGAATGGTGACCTCCAGACTTTCCACCATGGAAAAGCCCTCAAAAACAGCCTGGGCAATTCTGTCTGCAAGGCATTCCAGTAATTTAACTGGAACTCCTTCCACAATCTCCTTAACCCGGGCAAAAACCTCTGCATAATTGACAGTTGCCTCCAAATCATCTGTGTACCCTGCCTTATGCAAATCCAAATTCATGACCAGATCAACAATAAACCGCTGACCCAGCCGCTGTTCCTCCGGCAAAACTCCATGTCTGCCAAAGAATTCCATCCCCTCAAGAAAAATACTATCCGTCACGCTTTCGCCTCCAAAATAGCATCCGTTATACGGCACATACGGGAAATAGGCAAAACATCGTGGATGCGCATAATCTCGCATCCCTTCATTATGCCAATAACACAGGTGGCTCCCGTAGCCTCCATGCGCTCCTCCACAGGCAAATCCAAGGTATTGCCAATAAAGCTCTTGCGGCTGGTACCCAGCAATACAGGATAGTCCAGGCCATCTATATTTTTTATTTTTTCCAGATTTTGCATTACATAAAGATTACCTTCCACGGTTTTGCCAAAGCCAATGCCCGGATCAAGAATTATATTTTCCTCCTTCATCCCAGCTGCTCTGGCAATCTTAATGCTATCACTGAAAAAATTCCTCATGGAATCCATTATGTCTATATCATATTCCTTAGAATCCCGATTGTGCATAACCACTACTGGCAAATCATATTTGGCAGCTACCCGAGCCATTTTCCCCGGCTCCTCCTTATACTGAAGGCCCCAAATATCATTCAGAATATGTACTCCCTTCAAGGCTGCATATTCAGCAGTATCAGCCTTAAAGGTATCTATGGAAACAGGCACCGGACATTCTTCGAGCACCGGCTCCAAGAAATGACTCAATCTTTCTATTTCTTCATCTGCCGACATGGTTTTAAAACCTGGTCTGCTGGATTCAGCACCTATATCTATAATATCAGCCCCTGCGTCCACCATTTCCTTCATGTGCTGCAGGGCATAATCCACAGTATTCCATTTCCCACCATCGGAAAAAGAATCAGGGGTAACATTTAAAATCCCCATTATCAGCGTTTTGGAGCCAATCTCCAGACTCTTTCCATCAGGCCACTTATAAACCCTCTTACTCATTATTATCCCATCCTAACATATTCCAGGCCTGATGATAGCTCTCCCTGTCGCTCTTGAAACAGCCACGGGTGGAGGATGTTATTGTCTTTGAACCATGGGCCATATCTCCCCGCATAATCATGCAAAGCTGCTGTGCCTCCACGATTACCAGCACGCCATCAGCCTTCAAGCCCTGCTCCACGGCCCTGGCGATATCCTCAGTCATACGCTCCTGAAGCTGTGGCCGATGAGAAATAATTTCCACCATACGGGTAAACTTGCTAAAGCCAGCAATGGAACCCTCATGGGGCTTGTAGGCAATAGACACCCTACCAAAGAATGGCACCAAATGATGCTCACACATGGAATAAAATGGGATATCCCTTACAGCCACTATGCCCTCATTTTCTACCTTGAAAAGCTCTCCCCACACATCATCAGTGCTGACACCTATTCCATTGAACAGGTACTCATACATCCCCGCAACCCGTTCAGGGGTCTTTTCCATTCCCGAAGCCTTGCGATTGACTCCCACTGCTTCAAGAAAATCCTGCATGGCCTGTACAGCTTTTTTGTTCATCGAATTATCCCTTCCGTTTTATCATCATGGCATCCCCAAAAGAAAAGAATCTATATTTCTCCTTCACTGCCGTTTCATAGGCCTTCAGCACGAACTCACGTCCTGCAAAGGCACTGATCAGCATTATAAGGGTTGACTTTGGCAGATGGAAATTTGTAATAATTCCATCTACTATTTTAAACTCATATCCAGGATAAATAAAGATATTTGTCCAATCAGTACGTCCATTTATCTCTCCCACGGATGTAGCTGCAGATTCCAGGGTTCGGATAGAGGTAGTGCCCACTGCAATAACCCGCTTCCCTGCCACTTTTGTGGCCTTTATGAGATCTGCCGTCTCTTGGGAAATGCTGTAATATTCCTTGTGCATAACATGCTCTTCAATGTTATCAACGCTTACTGGTCTAAAGGTCCCCAGACCCACATGAAGAGTAACAAAGCCTAAATTGACTCCCATATCCTTCAATTCTGCCATTTGCTCCTTGGTAAAGTGCAGGCCAGCTGTAGGTGCTGCTGCGGAGCCCTTTTCACGGGAATATACAGTCTGATAACGCTCGCTGTCCTCCAGCTTCTCATGAATATATGGAGGCAATGGTGTCTCCCCCAGACGGTCAAGAATCTCCTCAAAAATACCTTCGTAATGAAATTTTACTATACGACCGCCAAAATCTGTACTGTCCTGCACAGTACAAGTAAGCTCATCGCTAAAGCGGACCACCTGTCCCTCACGGGCCTTTCTGCCTGGCTTCACCAAGGTCTCCCATGTATCACCGTCAATGCGTCTGAGAAGGAAAACCTCTACCTTACCGCCAGTGCCTTCACGCCAGCCCAAAAGTCTGGCAGGCATGACACGGGTGTCATTGAAAATCAGGGTATCCCCTGGTTCCAAATACTCCTTTAAATCATAAAAATGTCTATGCTCTATAGTTTCATCCACAGGATCCAGTACCATAAGACGTGAGGAATTTCTAGGCTCTACCGGGGTCTGGGCAATAAGCTCCTCTGGTAAATTATAGTCAAATTCAGTTAATTTCATTCTTTAAGTTATCTCCCATATATTAATACAGCTTTGTGATTTCCACATCTGTATAGTAGTGATGCAGTATTTCATCAAATTTCTTACCTGCATCTGCCATAGCCTTGGCA
>DFHJ01000019.1 GCA_002372665.1 Anaerovibrio lipolyticus | reverse complement strand
TGGATAAAGGCCTGCAGTTCATTTGGTGTTGGTTCACTGCCTGGTTCACGCTCCACTACGGCAATGATATTCAGACCAAATTCCTTGGCAAAGTAAGGGAAAGCTTCATGGAAGGTGACAATATCCTTGTGTGGAACCTTATCAAGGGTATCGTGCATTTCCTTTTTCAGGGCCTCCAGCTTCTGAATATAAGCATCAGCATTGGCCTGATAAGCATCGGCATGCTTAGGATCAGCTTTCTTCAGCTGTTCGGTAATGTTTTTTACCTGCTGAATGTCTGCAGTAACACTAAGCCACAGGTGTGGATTTTTTTCACCGGCGGTTTCCAGCAATTCCATGTCCTTGGAGGCGTCGATTAATGTGAGCTTTTTCTGTTCCTTTATGACCTTGTCCAGAAAGCTCTCCATACCGGCACCATTGGCGATTAAAATATCAGCCTTTTCCAGAGTTTTCATGTCTTCGGTAGTCAGCTGATAGTCGTGAAGACAACCGGTCTGAGGCTTGGTCATGTTAGTTACAGTAACACCATCAATCCCTTTTGTAATGTTGATGGCGTTTATATACATTGGATAGAATGTAGTGACAATGTGTACAGAGCCGTCCTTGGTGTCGGATTTATCTGATGAAGTGTTGGAGCCACAGCCTGTAAGCATGAAACAAAGGACTGCTGTCAGACATAATATGAGCGATTTCATGTTCAATTTAATTACCTCCTTAGATACGTGGAATTGTCTAAATCATACTATTACAATACAATTTCAATGTCAATAATGATGCCACAGAAGTGTTTTGCTTATATGAATAATTAGGCGTATAATTAAATATATTGCCAAAGAAATATTTTTTAGCAATTAATAGTGTAATATACATATTTAGGGGGATTATCTTTATGTCAGAAACATGTAATCACGATTGTAGCTCATGCGGTACAACCTGCGGAGAGGATACCCGCAAATCCGGGGATATGTTTGAAAAGCCAAATGACCTGAGCAATATCCGTCATACCATTGCTGTAGTCAGCGGCAAGGGAGGCGTTGGCAAATCCATGGTTACTGGCCTGCTTTCCGTAGCCATGGCCAGAAAGGGCCGTCATGTTGGTATCATGGATGCAGATATTACCGGTCCATCCATACCTAAGATGTTCGGTGTTACAGGTGAGGTTCGTGGCAGTCAGGCCGGTGCCTTTCCAGTGGCGTCAGCCGGTGGAATTGATGTGGTCAGCATGAACCTTTTCCTCGAAAGCACTACAGACCCTGTGGTATGGCGTGGCCCTGTTATCAGTGGCGTTGTAAAGCAATTCTGGTCCGATATTATCTGGAATGACGTGGATTTTCTCTTTATTGATATGCCACCGGGAACTGGAGATGTTCCTTTGACGGTAATGCAGTCCATAAAGCTGGATGGTATTATTATTGTCACCAGTCCTCAGGAGCTGGTTTCCATGATTGTTTCCAAGGCAGTGAAGATGGCTTCCACCATGAAGGTTCCTATTTTGGGCCTTGTGGAAAATATGAGCTATTTTGAATGTCCTGACTGTGGCAAGCATCACCATATTTTTGGAGAAAGCCATTTGGACAATATCGCCAAGGAGTACAACCTTGATATTTTAGGCCGTATTCCAATGAAGCCTGAGCTGGCTGCAAAATGCGATGCAGGACAGATTGAAACGGTAGAGGATATATATTTGCATGAAGCAGCAGAAAAACTGCTGGAACTGGAAAATAAGAAATAAGAATTCAAAATTCGGATTAAAAAACACCTATTAGGGAAAAATCAAAATCCTTAATAGGTGTTATTTTATTAAACCAATTGCAAAAAATTAGTCAAAGGAAATAATTTCACCAGTGGCACTGGAACCATGGGTGCCGTCTGCTACTTTTACACCTTGTTCATTGAGTTTTTTGCAAATATTAATAATGGTAGGACAGCGTACTGGAATGCCATCGGCATTTTTCTTGGCGGTGCAATGGGAAATGTGCACAAAGTCCACTCCCTTGTCAGCCATACGGGAAATCTTTTTTTCAATGCCCTCCTGATTTTCCAGCGTGCTTTTGCCACAGCCGTTGCAGGTCCACATACCGATTAGCTGAATATCCTCACCCTCATATTTTTTGAAGCCTTCACTTTTTTCGTTAAAGGCCCGAAGACATCCTGTGCCTGCACAGGCGGCAGAGGTTTTAAGACAGCGCAAAATAGCAATTTTCTTCATAAAATTAACTTCTCCTAAATATATTAATCTTATCTAATATAATAATATGATACATTAAATTTGTATGTTGTATTTACAACAAAGACACGGAATAATCTATTTTGCTTCCTTGAGGAAGAAGGTGGTCAGCAGTCCTGTCAGGGCAAAGAGGGGCAGAATATAAAAGACATATTCCAAACCGTGAGTATCTGCCACCCAGCCCAGCATTGGAGCAATGACACCGCCGGCACTGAAGCCTATGCCCAGGGTTACTCCTGAGGCCATGCCAATATTTCTCTTTAGGTAGGTCTGGCCCAACACCACCATTGGTCCCACGCAGGCATAAAGGGCAAATCCGGCACAGCCTACAATAATGTAGAGTAGGGCCAGATTGTGGTTGAAATTGAAGGCCAACAGTGCCAGCCCCATAACAAGCATGCCGATTCTTAGCACAAAGCTGTTGCCCCACTTGTCTGCGGCATAGCCTCCCATCCAGTTGGTAAAGATACCCACCATGGCCAAAACAGTTATGGTAACACTGCCCACCGCTTCACTTTGGTTAAGAATATTAACACAATAAAGTGGCAAAAAGGTGGTAAGGGAGGTGTAAAGAGCAGCCCGGACAATTACAAAAACAGTAAGTCGGCTAAAGGCGTTCCAGTCATTTTCTTTATTATCAGCTTCATCATTGGCTTGTTTTTTGGCAATATGCTTTACCATGCGTCTCATTTTTGGCATAAGAAAAGCTATCAATGAGCTCATAATGATGCAGAAGCCACCGAAGAAAATAAGGGAATTCATTCCCCAAATAGTTGCCAAAGATGCACCCAGTATAGGTCCGATACAAAAGCCCGCACTGCCTCCAGTGGAGAAGATACTCATACTTAGGGCCTTGTTTCCCTCTGACAGGCCATTTACCATTCTGGCTGCTTCAGGGTGGAATATGGCATTACCTATTCCCATAAGGGTTACGGCCACAAATATAAGGGTGTAGTCATGGATAAAGGCCACAGAGCCTAAGGACAGTCCGCTGAGAAGTATTCCCAGGGGCATAAGATAGGCATAGGATTTTTTGTCCGATATGTAACCTATAAGGGGCTGAATTATGGATGACAGGAAGCTGGAAGCGAACATAAGGCCAGCGGCCAGCTTGTAGTCCATACCATAGAGCGTAACGAAAAATGGCAATAGCCCCGGCAGGGCACCGGTATTTATGTCACAGCTGAAGTGACCAGCTGATAGAACGTAAAGATATTTTTTATTCATGAATGCATATTTCCTTTCATATTACAATATGCTTTAAAGCATACGTCAATAATAATGTTATTTCCACAAGATGTCAAAATAGGAGCTTGAGAGCTGAAAAGCAGGAAAAAGAATATTATTTGTCGAACATGGTAAGGTGATGGATGACGAATTTTTTCAGGTGAAGTTAAGATTATTAAGGGGTGCTTTTGATGGATAAGTCTATGAAGTTTAAAATCTCAAGGCGAAATTTTCTAAAAATGGCTGGTGTTGCTACCACAGGCATTATGCTTTCCAATATACCTAATAAAAGTGTTGCCCATGCCAAGGCAGCTGTAACGGGCTCCTGTTCCTATGGGGGACGGGATATTCCATTGCTTTATGAAGCTGATGTCTGTGTACTGGGAGGCGGTCCATCCGGAGTGGCAGCTGCTGTAAGTGCCGGGAAAAAAGGCGCAGAGGCTTTGCTGGTGGAAAAGGGAATAACCTTGGGTGGACTCCAAACCATGGGCAATGTTATACCTTGTATGACCACCTGGGCTCCAAACAGTGATACCTCTTTTGTGACAGATCTGAAAAAGCATTTGGAAAAGTATGGCATAGATTATGATGATCACAACGAAAAAAGTGAAGTAGGAATATGGACAAATCCTGAAGCCCTCAGCTACATTTACGATGAAATGTGTCTGGAGGCCAATGTGGAGGTGCTGTACAACACCACATTTGTTGATGTTTTAAAGGATGGTCATAATATTACCCATTTGATTGTACAGACTATAGACGGCTTGAAGGCTATAAAAGCCAAAACCTTTATTGATTGCTCCGGGGATGCTATTTTGGCCCGTACTGCCGGTGTTCCAAGCGAACACGGCTTTGAAAAAACCGGCAAAAATCAGCCTATGAGTTTTCGCTTTGAAATGGGCGGCATAGATTTGGACAGGGTTTATCAGTATGTAACAGTGGAGCTGGGGGAGGATTTCTGTCCTACCAAGCCACCTCATTATGAATTTGCAGAAGCCCGTCATCGCACCAGACAATATGTGCTGGAAAAATTTATGGTGGACGGCATAGCCTCCGGGGAACTTACCGAGGAAGATGCAGAGTATATGCAGGCCTTTGCCATTGTGGGTAAACCGGGGACCATATCCATGAACTGTCCTGAGCTGCCGTTGCAGTACAGTGCATCTGATCCGTTATCCTACAGCCGTGGCGTAATGGCAGGCCGGCAGATGATACACCGTATCAGTCAGTATTTCATTAAACATATGCCGGGCTTTGAAAAGGCTTATCTGGCCAAGGAGGCGTCCATGCTGGGAGCAAGGGAATCCTGGAGAATTAAGGGCAAATACTATCTGGTGGAGGCTGATTACCACAACCAGAGCCGATTTAAGGATGCGGTGGCACGAACTGCGTGGTTTATTGATGCCCACGGGGAGAAGGTAAGTGAGAAGCTGCCTAAGGGGGCTTATTATGAAATCCCTTATCGGGCCCTTGTATCTGATGAGATTTCCAATCTGATTGTGGCCGGTCGTTGCATAAGTGCCAGCTTCATATTACAGGCCTCAATGAGAATACAGCTTACCTGTATGAGTATTGGTGAGGCTGCCGGTATTGCAGCTGTCTGGGGACTACAGAACAATATAGCTGTCAACAACGTAAAATGGGATGAAATTCCAACCAGCCTTCGTAGCTATGTAAGTGAATAAAGCATATATGCGCAAAAAAACAGCACTTTGCTTTGATTGATATGCTCCCCCTATAAGAGAC
>DFHJ01000085.1 GCA_002372665.1 Anaerovibrio lipolyticus | reverse complement strand
TTACAGCTTGAACTTGCTGATTTCATTCTGCAGCTCCATTGCCATCTTGGAAAGGCTATCGGACGCATTGGAAATCTCCATTACGCTGGCACTCTGCTCCTCAGTTGCGGCAGAAACGGTCTCAGCTTCCTCAGCAGCCTTTCTGCTGGCATCACCAATGATTCTAATATGCCCCATAACTTCCTCTCCATTGGCAGCCATGCCACTGATAGCGGAGGAAATATGCTGAACCTGACCGGAAACTGTCTCAACGATTTCAATAATCTTACGGAAGCTCTCACCCATGCTGATAATATTCTGAGTACCAACACGAACCTCCTCGCTGCCCGCCTGCATACCAGCAACAGCATTATCAGTATCCTTGCGGGTCTGCTGAATAAGATCAGCAATCTGGTTGGCTGCCTCCTGAGATGACTCAGCCAGCTTACGAACCTCATCTGCTACTACGGCAAAGCCCCTTCCATGCTCACCAGCACGGGCAGCCTCAATAGCTGCATTTAGGGCCAACAGGTTTGTCTGTGCAGAGATATTTGAAATGGTATCCACAATCTGACCGATTTCTGCAGAGCGCTCACCCAATGCAGTAACCACTTCTGTAGACTCATTGGTGCTCTGCTCTATGCGCTTAATCTGTCCAATGGCCTGCTCCAGAGTCTTGCCTCCATCACGGGCTACCTCTGCGGCTTCACGGCCATGGGCTGCTGCTGCATCGGCTTCACCGGCAACTGTCTGAATGGTGTCGTTCAAATCCTCGATGGCCGTTCCAGTGGAGCTAACTGCCTCCAGCTGCTCATTGGTGCCTTGGGCAACATTTACAATTGAATTTGCCACCTGATTAGATGCCTGGGCTGACTGCTCAGTGGTGGCATTCAGCTCCTCAGCGGCTGCAGCCAGACTATCGGAGGAACCGCTAACCTGCTTCATAACATTGCTTACACCCTGACGCATTTCACGAACCGCCGCAGCCAAAGCTCCCAACTCATTATTGGAGGTAATACGGCTTGGACGATTGCGGAAATCACCTGCTGCCAAAAGATGCATTTCATCCATCATAACTGCAAGAGGTGCCATGGCTTTATTTACAGTTACAATAACTCCCAAGGAAATCAAAATTGTAAGAAGCAGGCTTATTCCAACCATGATTTTAAGTACGTTGCTTACAGGGGCAAACAGCTCATCCTGATATGCTACAGTGGCCATACCCCATCCAGTGGCCTTAATTGGGTTATAGAAGGCAATCATATCGTCGCCATCTTTATTGGTGAACTTATAGACACCGGCATCACCGGAAAGCATTTTTTCACCCAAAGCCTTTATTTCAGGGTCACTGTCCTCAGAAATCTTTTTCTTCATGATGGCTTCTTCGTCAGGATTTACAATATAAGTGCCCTCCTTGGAAACCAAAAGGCTGTAGCCCTTTTCACCAAGCTTAAAGTCACTTACTTTCTCCATAACTGCATCAACATAAATGGCAGCCAATACCATACCTACATTCTGGCCATTATTGTCCTTTGCCAAAGCGATGGAATTCACAATGATTTTACCAGTAGCCTGAGAAATTACAGGGGATGACATAAAGGAATCCTTGGCACCAGTCATAGTCTCTTTGTACCATGCCTTATCTGCATTATGCATTTCCTTGAAGCCGGACTTTGTCTCACCATACAATACGCCAGAGCCATCAAAGGGACCCCAGCTCACGGAGTCATAAACCCCCGGATAAATCTTGTTCATGAGAGCAAGACGATATTTATTGTTCTCATTCATCCCCGCAGGATTTTCCCTCAATGCCTTTGCAGAAGGAATATTTGCAGCATTCTGGGTCTCCAGCATACGCGTCTCCAGCCATGCAGATACACCATCGGAGACCTCCTGAGCATTGTTCAGAGAGCTGCGTGTCAGCTGATCCTCAAAGGTACTTCCCACATACTTGAAGATTATACCAGACATAATAACCAGGCCTATTATTACAATAGGCAACACATACATCAGGATTTCCGTCTTTACAGTACGGACATTCCCCTGATTCGAAATGTTGTTATTCGACATAATAACCCTATCCTTTCTTTTAGTTATCAAACTACATATTTGCTATGTAATTTTAGTTACTTTTACAAACTATTTTTTCTACATTTATGGGCATATTCCTGCTTTTATCTGCGAAATCTTTCTATAGATAATTTCTCTAAATTAAGTATTATTTTTCTTTTAAAGCAGGAAATTATTTATCAATAACGAATTTTAACAGTGTATAATGATTGTTGTATTAACGTGAAAAGGCTTTATATAGGGGGTCATATATTATGTTTGATAGTTTATTTAAGTCAAATCAACCAAAAGCAGCCACGCCGTCACCAGCAGAGCGAATAGCTCCCAAGGCTGTTCGTCCGGCAGCTACGCCTACTGCCAGTGCTTCTTCCACCCCAGATACCAAGGTGGCCTATCTGTCCACCAGCGAGTTGAATTCTTCAGCATTAACTCCTCTCTTTGACGTTGCTGAAGGGCCTGCACTGGTTATCGGCTATGTTTCCCCAGATAACGACATGAATGATGTTGCTTCCAACATAAAGGCCGTATTGCCTCCAAATGCCAAGCTGATTTTGTTAACCACCTCCGGTGAGCTGTGCAGAACTGCCGGCAGCCGCACCTTATATTGCGAAGCACCTGACAACCGTCGCAAGGTTTTGCTGCAAGTATTCTCCCGCCGCATGATTGATAATATGTATATTATGACCATCAATCTGCCAAATGAGGATCTGCGTCAAGGGCAGGTTTCTATGAGTGTCGAAGAACGTGTTAGAAGGATGCAGCAGGAAATTGACAAGCATAAGATTCCATTCCGCATGAATGTAAACCACACCTTTGGCCTTTTGTACATCGATGGTCTTTCCAACTGCGAATCCTTCGTTATGCAGGCATTCTACCAAAATGGTATGTTCGCTATTCCTTTTATCGGAGGCAGTGCCGCCGGTTTACTTGATTTCCAGCACACCTATATCTACAACGACAGTCAGGTTTTGGAGAATGTTGCCGTAGCCGTTATCGTTCACACCTCCAAAAATTACCGCTATGGTATTTTAAAGACCCAGGCCGTTGAAAGAGTGGGCAAATATTTCGACGTCGTAAATGCCAACTCCGCTCTGCGTTACATTTCCACTGTGGAAGACACCAACGGTGAGGCCATACCATTCATTGATGCCCTTAAGAGAGAGCTGGGATGCTCCAGTGTTTCTGAGCTTAACGCAAAGCTGCAGGAATACACCTTCGCCACCGATATAAAGGGTGAAAACTTTATCCGTTCCATTTCCAGCATTGATGAAGCAAATTACCGCATCAATTTCTTCTGTGATATTGAATCCGGCGAGCGCCTCTACCTTATGAAACGCGTAGGACTGGAAAATGACCTCAAAAATGCTGTTAGAGAGTTCAATCAGGGCAAGCCTGCTCCAATTGGTGCTATCTTAAATGACTGCATACTCCGCCGTCTTGGGTATCCTGAAGAAATCAAGCACATTGATATGTTCAACGAATATCCTGTGGCCGGTTTCTCCAGCTTTGGTGAAATCAGCGGTCTCCACATGAACGAAACATTGACGGCTATTTTCTTCTACTATGAACCAAATGGTACTTCCTTCCACGATCAGTATCTGGATTATTTTGCTGGTCATTATGCTGCTTGTCAGGAATTCTTCCTCACCCGTGTAATCGCCCGTCAGCAGCGTGTAGGTGTACTGAAGGATCAGGTCCTTGACCTCTTTGACGAATATCAGCAGAGCCTGCCATCCATTATCCGTACTATTTCCCAGATGTCTAAGGACGTTGATGCGGTTAAGGATTCCATGCAGGAGCTTTCCGGCGGTATTGACGAACAGGGTTCCTACTTCACCCAGCTTCTGGAACGTAATTCAGAAATTACACCAAAACTGAAGCTCTTAAACTCCAGCACTGAAAAGATAAATGATGTAATGCAAATTATTACGGATATTTCTTCCCAGATTAATCTTCTGGCCCTCAATGCCGCCATCGAGGCCGCCCGTGCCGGCGAACATGGTCGCGGCTTCGCCGTTGTAGCCCAGGAGGTAGGTAAGCTGTCCAAGAGTACCCAGGAGAGTGTTCAAAGCTCCGATGAAGCCATTAACACTCTGGTAAACGATGTTAAGGCCATCGATACCATTTTGGCCAAGAACAAGGAATTTGAAGCCAAAATTGATGAGTTTGATCAGCGCTTCTCCAAACAGGTAGCATCCGTTCACGATAGCCTGCAGCACAGTCTGGAGCAGATTTCCAAGTCCACTCGGGTTATCAATGATTTGGACAGCGTTAACGCCACAGTTACCGAAAAACTCAAGGTTCTGCAGGAGACCATCCGCAACATCGAGCTTGGTATTTAATCAACTTCTAATGTAAAAAAAGTGCCGGTTCCTTTTGGGGCCGGCATTTTTCTTCGATATTCTTATAGAAAGGGGAGATTACTATGGATAAACTCAAAGTTTTGCTTTTGACGTTCAGCTTTATGCTATTATCTATATCCAGCTGCTTCGCCTGGGGATTGGGCTGGGGCTGGGGGGATCTGGATGATATTGGTGACCGCCCCCTGATTCAGTATTATGCCCATACTTTAGAAAATGGCTGGTCAGACCGTGCCAATGACGGTGAGGCCGCCGGAGACCCTTATGGAAGCCAGACCATTGATGCCATACGAGTACAATTTCTCACAGGCCGCAACATGTACGTCATGTATCGTGTTCACGTGCAGAATGGTGAATGGACTGGCTGGGCCATGAACGGATCCACAGCCGGTATCTATGGCAAGCCTATTGATGGTATGCAAATAGCTTTGGGGAGCTGGAGAGGCGATTTATGGTCCGTTTCCTACAAGGGACGCATTAAAAATCAGGGCTGGTCCAGGGAATGGCTGCCAGAGGGAGAAATATTAGGCAATCTACAGGATCCTATACTATCCTTTAGAGTAAGAGTACAATAATAAGTATAAATCGATATTTAAATCTTACAAAATAATAAAGCAGGAACAATTATTCATAGCAATAGGATTGAGAGCGTTAAAAAACAATTTTTTACAAACCTGCATTAGTGATAAAAATTATCTGTTTGAGCGTTGTGATGTTATCCCGTAAGGGCAACGCGAGTTATAATTTTTATTGCTATTATCAACCCGTAAAAAATGTTTTAGCTCCTAATCCGTGCTATTAATAATGTTCCTGCTATTTAAATTAATTAATAGTTTCTGGATCTTGGGCCTTTACGTACATGCACCTCATGGCATTAAGAATAGCCAACACTGCCACTCCCACATCTGCAAATATAGCTGCCCACATACTGGCAAAACCTAATGCACCTGCAATGAGTACCAACACTTTAACCCCAATGGCAAACCATATATTCTCCTTTACAATTCTAAGACATTTCTTGGAAATACGTATGGCTGTGGCAATCTTAAATGGATCATCATCCATCAATACCACATCGGCAGCCTCTATGGCCGCATCACTGCCCATAGCGCCCATGGCAATACCGATATCTGCCCTGGAAAGCACCGGTGCATCATTAACACCATCACCAACAAAGGCCAGTGCTTCATCCTCACTGCGTTTACCAGCAAGCAGCTTCTCTACTTCGCTGACCTTGTCCTGAGGCAACAACTCACTTTTCACCTGATCCAGACCCAATTCAGCAGCAACTTTTTCAGCCACCTCTTTGGAATCACCAGTAAGCATAACAGTCTCCCGTATCCCCTGCTCCTTAAGAGCTTTAATAGCTGCCTTGCTGTGTTGCTTAGGTGTATCAGACACCACAATATGTCCTTCATATTCGCCATTTATGGCCACATGGACAATGGTTCCCGTATGTTCACAAGGCTTCCATTCTGCACCCAAATCATCCATCATGCGGGAATTACCTACACAAACAGTATCACCGTTAATGATTGCTCTTATACCGCGACCAGCTATTTCCTCGGTGTTTTCTATTATGCAATCATCCTTTTCATCAGGATAAGCCTCCAGCAATGAAAGTGCTATTGGATGGGAGGAATATCTTTCCACATG
>DFHJ01000077.1 GCA_002372665.1 Anaerovibrio lipolyticus | reverse complement strand
ATTGTTTAGTTTTCAAAGAACACCTTGCGCCCTTTGGAGTAACCCTCCTTGAGGCGACTTGTTTAGTATAGCTTTTTCATAATCCAGTGTCAAGCACTTTTAAAAAAAAATTACAAAAATGATGAAATAATGTAAACCACCACGCTGGCAAGCAAGGCATTTACCACGTTCATTTCTATTCCCATACCAAAGAGATTTACTGCCCAAATGGCTGCAGAACCAACAATAAGTCCAATCACAATATTTTTGATAATTTTAAATGGCAACGCAATTAGCTTGCCAATAATACAAATACAGATAGCCAATGCCACAAATCCCAAAAAAGTAAGCATAGTATTTCCTCCAAAACATTTGCAGGCTGACTTGCGCCAGCCTGCAAATGAAAAATTACAATTCAATTCTATTTTCCATGGCCCTGGAAAGGGTAACCTCGTCCGCATATTCCAAATCGCCGCCCACTGGCAAGCCATGGGCAATACGAGTAACCTTCACTCCGATTGGTTTTAGCAACTTGGCTATATACATTGCAGTTGCCTCACCCTCCACATTTGGGTTAGTAGCCATGATAATTTCCTTCACCCTGTCATCATGAAGCCTATTTAGCAGCTCCTTAATTTTAAGATTTTCCGGGCCGACCCCCTCAAGGGGTGACAATGCACCGTGAAGTACATGGTATACCCCCTTGAAATCTCTCATTCTTTCCATGGCAGCAACGTCCTGAGGCTGCTCCACCACGCAGATAACAGAATGATCCCGATCTTCAGATTTACATATATGGCAAGGGTCCTCATCACTTAAATTAAAGCAAACCTTACAATAACCTATTTTTTCCTTGGCACGCATAATAGCACCAGCCAAACCTCTGGCCTTTTCCATATCCATATCTAAAACATGATAGGCCAACCGCACTGCAGTCTTGTTGCCAATGCCGGGCAGGGCGCGAAAATGCTCAATTAGTTCTGCCAAGGGAGCTATATACTGCATTGATTAAAACATCCCCGGAGGAAGACCAAGACCACCAGTGAGCTTGCCCATCTCGCTGGCCATCATTTCATCCACCTTCTTGGAAGCCTCATTGAAAGCTGCTGCCAACAAGTCCTGGAGCATTTCTACATCCTCAGGATCCACTGCGGCCGGGTCAATTATGATTCCCTTTACTTCCTTTTCACCATTCATGGTAATCTTGACAGCACCACCACCTGCAGTTACGTCTACAGTCTTCTGCTTCAGCTCCTCCTGCATTGCTGTCATCTGCTTTTGGAGCTTCTGCATTTTCTTCATCATGCCGTTCATGTTGTTCATGCCACCCATACCACCAAACATTAATTTATTCCTCCTTAAATATATGAAAAATTATTTGTAAACATCATACGCTAATGCTATCAAAATATAGATTATGCGTCAAATTCAAAAAAATTATTGCAAATCCTCAGGGTGCACAAAGCCATCCCCAAATACATCCACTGCTTTATCAAGGCGCTCCCTTTCATCATCCTGCAGCTCACTAATCCCAAAATCGTCATCCGTTGGTGGTGGCACATCCTCCTGAATATCACCCTTTCTTGGGGTTGGTTCCGGAACATTTTCCACTTCCTGACAAACCATACTGAGATTTAGTCCGCTGACGCCATTAAAAGCTTCCTCGATATTTTTTCTATATATGCGCTCCAAAAGGCCCTTTATAACCCCCTTTGGAGTACCAAGAACAAACTGTACATCATTTAAGCCCATAAATGTACAATTCTGAAGGCAGGCCATAACCTGCTCTTTGCCTGTAGACCTAAGATTATCCAGGGTTCTTTGCCAAAGCTCCACTCCGTCTTCAGTAATATTGGCTGGCATCTGAATTGGTTTGGCTGTGGCGGTAGTCACCTTTGCTGCTGAATGCATCGTGGCAATTGAATCCTTCCCAGATACACCATTACCGACAGCTCCACCACTCTTTAACATCCCCATCATACGGGCCAGCTTTGCCTCCAGCTGAGCAATACGACCATCGTCCACTGACTGGACAGAAGAAACCTTATCCGTTGTACTAGCGGCATTCATAAGGTTATCCCGCTGACAAATTTCCAGTAATGCTGCCTCCACTGCAATCCGTGGCTGCGGAGACCATTTCACCTCATTAGCTGCCTCATGAACGCGACGGATTATCCAAACAATTTGTTCCTGGGTAAAGCCCGCAGCCTGTTTCTTGATAGACTCATCTGTCTGGCTGTAGTAATCAACACCATCCACAAGACCTGCCGCTTTAAATATCATAAGTCCTCTAAAATGGATTCCCAACTCTCCGAGAACCTGCTGCAAATCCTTTCCAGCCCGAATTATTTCATCCACCATAGTAAGTACAGCTGCGGCATCCTTGGATTGTAGTGCACCTACCAGCTTATCCAACCATTCCTTGCCTACAAGACCCAAAAGCTGCTGAACCCTGTCTATAGTCAGACTCTGCTCTGAAAGAGCAATGCACTGATCAAGAATACTAAGGGCATCACGCATACCGCCATCAGCCTTAACAGCAATCATACGCAAGGCATCATCATCTGCCTTTATGTCCATGTCCTCCACTACTGTTTTTAATCGGTTAAAAATATCATCCACAGTAATACGCTTAAAATCATAGCGCTGACAGCGTGACTGAATGGTGGCAGGTACTTTGTAAACCTCAGTGGTAGCCATAATAAACACCACATGAGCCGGAGGCTCCTCCAAAGTCTTCAATAGAGCATTAAACGCCTCGGAGGTCAACATATGAACCTCATCGATTATATATACCTTATACCGGCCATTAACAGGTGCAAATTTTACATTTTCCCTCAAATCGCGAATAGCTTCAATACCACGATTGGACGCAGCATCTATTTCAAACACATCCATGGAATTGCCGGAATTGATTCGCTGGCAAGCTTCACACTGATTGCATGGCTCCACCGTCGGCCCCTGCTCGCAGTTAAGGGCCTTTGCCAAAATCTTTGCTGTACTGGTTTTACCAGTGCCACGAGGACCAGTAAATAAATAGGCATGGCCTATTCTGCCGCTTTTGATGGCATTTGCCAAGGTCCGACTAACATGGTCCTGTCCCACTAGATTAGCAAAATTATCAGGACGCCATTTTCTATATAGGGCCATATAAGCCATATTCCTGCACCTCCTAAACATACACGGTTATTATACCACACCAGTCTATTTTTCGGCATAAAAAAAGCCCTACCTAAAAGGTAAGGAAAGTCTTTCCAACATTGGGCCACAGTACCCAGGCTACCTCACGGCACAGACAACGATTCACTTATCGCTGCTTCCTTCCGGACCTGACGAGGTTCATGAGGCTGCCTTGCGCGAGACCAAGACACTGCGGTCCAATCTTAGAAAGACCGCTTGTAACATACAACTTATTTTGAGATATAAAAATGGCGGAGAGTGAGAGATTCGAACTCTCGGTACAGTAACCCGTACACACGCTTTCCAGGCGTGCTCCTTCAACCACTCGGACAACTCTCCACTTGTTTGAATAAGTATAAAAAAATATTCAGTTGTTGTCGGCTCATCACGACAAGACATAGTTTAACAAACAAAAAGTAACTTGTCAACAACTTTTTTGCAAAAAAAGTAAAGGACTTTTATGTACTGAAAAAGCCCTTACTTTCTCTATACGTTATCAAGCTACATTGGGTTAATACATGAATTCATCCTCTGCCAGATAAAGCACAAAGGAGCCAAAATCTGTAACTATCCGCATGGCCACCAAACTGCTGGCCATAGGGCAGGAATTACGTCCAATCCTTGGCATATCCAAATCCATATCCACATCCTGGCCTGACTGTTCAACAATGTACAAACCATTAATTACATTTACAAACTCCGTCAGACTATCCTCAGCCAGTTCGTCAATGTTTTCAAACCTTTCGCCACTGTATCGATTAGCCATCTCCAAAAAACAATCCTCGTTTGTAAGGATGGCAGCAGATACCGAAAGGGCACCTCCCATACTCTGGGAAACAATAAGAGAATCTTCAAAAACTGGCTCAGCCGGCTCAGTAAGAACAACCGCATCCGTGTCCATAAATCGCTGCAATGCACCCACAAACATCTCTGCATATTTTCCATAGGCCTCATCTACAGGATTCAGGCCATCGTATGAGCGGACAATCTTTTTTACTGCATCAGCAACAGGATGAACATCTTCCGAGTCACTCTCACGGAAGCAACGGTTTAAAGTTTTTATATCTGCCAGCTTTTCATCCAGCAAAACCTGGGCCATGCGGGCTGCCCTGTCCGGACTCTCATCCTGTAAGGATGCCACTTGGTCGGCGGACAAAAAAGCCTTTTCCACTATTGTCTTGGCCGCATCATCCGAACCTGCCAGTTCATCAATTTGTGCATCTGACAATAAACCTTTTTGAACAGCCAAAACATGCAACTGAGGAACAGCGTGGGCTGATTTGGGCATTACATAACCGATATTGCTGGATTCCAAAACACCGGTATTTAACAAATACTGCGAAAAGTATCTATTTCCCATTCTCCTCAACCTTTCTGCGGATTCTCACAACGGCCTGTCTAATCTGATCAGAAGTATATGGCTTCTGAATGAAATCCAGGGCTCCCAGTTCCAAAGTCTCCTTCAACTTCTGGGATGTTCCAGCAGACGAAAGCATGATAATAGGTATATCAGGATTAACCTCTTTTATTACTTGGAGTGCTTCAATACCTCCAACCTCAGGCATAACGATGTCAAGAATAACACCATCTGGCTGCTCCTGAAGATCCTTCATAATGGCTTCCTTGCCATTTTCTGCCTCAATAACTTCACAGCCTAGTTGCTCCAATTCTGCACGAAGCTTCTTTCTAAGCAGTTTTGAATCATCAGTAATAAGAATTTTTAACTTATCAGCCATTTATGCCACCTCCCTTTCCTATATATTGTAATTATATCACAACTTTACAATTTAAGTCATTGTATAAATTTCTCTACTTAAAGAAATATTCCTGCTGATTTTTCTTTAAAATAGGACTTTTTTGTTGTTTAAGTTTCCTTTAACACAAAAACAGCCCCCAAAAAGGGAGCTGCCTTTGCAAAAGGAATTGTATTGATTGAAAATTAGGCTCTTAGTCTTTTCCTGCAATACCAGGAGTGGTCATAGCTGCTGGGGCCAAAATCTTATCGATTTCTTCCTTGGTGAGAAGGCCCTTTTCCAGAACAACCTCCCTGATTGGACGACCAGTGTTATATGCTTCCTTAGCCATCATAGCAGAATTTTCATAGCCTACATGAGGCAACAGAGCAGTTACGATGCCCACGCTTCTGTCAATCCACATCTGGCACTGCTCCTTATTAGGCTCCAGCTTCAACAGGAGCTTGTCAACGAAACCGTCAATTGCGTTGGTGAGATATTTTATGGAGTTAAACATATTAAAGGCCATTACAGGCTCCATAACATTCAACTCAAACTGACCATTTTCTACGCCAAGGGTAACAGCAAGATCATTGCCGATAACCTGATAGCAGGTCTGATTCAATACCTCTGCAATAACCGGATTTACCTTGCCTGGCATAATGGA
>DFHJ01000087.1:21049-30936 GCA_002372665.1 Anaerovibrio lipolyticus | reverse complement strand
GGACTGTATGTCTACGGTCTGAGACTGTCTGTTGACAGTCTGAGCCTCTGCATTATTTTGATATGCAGAGGCTTTTATGTTACGAAAATTTTTCTCGCAGAGCTTGTAGGAAAAGTTGGGAAGCCTTGGAAAATACTTGATTCTTTTTCCAGACCATTATCGGCTTGGCATAAATGGCCGGTTTCAATGGCCTTATAGCGGAATAATCCTTTTTGGTGTATTTGCTTACATGATATTAAAGAGGAGCTGCGAAATCACAACTCCTCCAAGTTGAGTCTTATTTTATGGCTTTGTCATTTGGCATGTCCCGTGGAATGTGGTTTACTGGGGCCTTGTCCACAGAATTGTTATCTGATGGCTTTGGGGTTGATGAGGTTTTATCCGTTGGCTCGGCTACGTTTGGATGAGTATCTGCAATGGGTGCTTTGGCTGGTATATTGGATTTTGGGGCGGCTTCGGCTGGTTTATCTGTTCTTGGTCCCTCATCAGTGATTGGGGTATTGCGTATTGATTCTTCTATTTGTATTGCTCCTGCTGCTGGCGGTTCAATTTTATCCTTCAAGGCTTCACTGGCAAAGGCAGTACAACTAAGCATCATAACGGCTGAAACGGACATACAAGTAATAATCTTTTTCATAATATCGACCTCCAATATATAAACTTATTTCAACTTCATAGGCCTATGTTGTTAATTATATTATCTTATAAATATGAAAAAATAATGGGCGAATATGAAAAAAGTAAGGAAAGCATTAAAAAATTGGACTACTGTTATCTATTACAAATAAGCATAAGTTTATATTTGCTATAAGTATTTGTATTAGATTATTGCCTTTGTTATACTTGAAGCATCGACAGAGATAGTGGTAGTTGAGGAGGTAAATTGCATGAAAAAAGCATTTAGACAGATTGTGGCCGCCATGTTATGTGCAGGAGTAATGACTGTAGGAATAAATACTGAGGCAGCAGTGCAGGAGGGAAGTATTATGCATAGTGCTGAAAAGCAAACGGATCGTGTTATAAAGGCAGAAAAGCTTAATCTCACCAGTGAATGGGATAAGGTTTTTGCAAAAAGTGATGCGGTTAATCATAAAAAGATAACCTTTGTAAATCGTTATGGAATTACTCTGGCCGCTGATATGTACATCCCTAAAGAAGCAAAGGGGAAGATGGCGGCTTTGGCGGTGAGTGGTCCATTTGGTGCAGTAAAGGAGCAGTCATCTGGTCTCTATGCTCAGGAAATGGCAAAAAGAGGTTATTTGACCATAGCATTTGACCCATCATTTACTGGTGAAAGCGGCGGGACTCCACGGTACGTGGCTTCGCCGGATATTAATACCGAGGATTTCTCAGCTGCAGTGGATTTCCTTTCCACTCAGGAAAATGTAGACCCGGAACGTATAGGTATCATCGGTATTTGTGGTTGGGGTGGTATGGCAATTAATGCTGCATCCATGGATACCCGGATTAAGGCTACGGTAGCTTCTACTATGTATGATATGACCAGAGTCAGTGCCAATGGCTATTTTGATTATGAAAAGGATGCTGATACCTTGGCCAAGGAACGCTATGCCAATCGTCAGGCGTTGAACAATCAGCGTACAGAAGACTACAGAAATGGTTATTATAAAAACGCCGGTGGCGTTCCTGATGTATTGCCAGAGGATGCACCTTGGTTTGTGAAGGATTATTTTACATATTACAAGACCAAACGGGGCTATCACCCTCGTTCCCTTAACTCCAATGGTGGGTGGAATATGACTTCTGGACTTTCCCTGATGACCATGCCGATTTTGCAGTACAGTGATGAAATTCAAGGTGCTGTAATGGTTCTCCATGGTGAAAAGGCACATTCTCGCTATTTTGGTGAGGATGCCTTCAAGAAGCTGAAGGGTGATAACAAGGAGCTGGTAATTGTTCCGGGAGCATCCCATATTGACCTGTATGATAATATGGAAAAAATTCCATTTGATAAAATTGAAGCATTCTTTAAGAAGAATTTGAAGTAATAGTATAAATACCAAGCCGGGGCTTTGGGTAAGCTCCGGCCTTTGGCTTTGTATATGATGAAGTAGTCCGTCTGTTATTATGGAAAGGATGAAGAAAATGAAAAAGATTTTGTTGTTATGTGTTAGTCTGCTTGTAGTTCTTGGAATAATGGGGTGTGGGTCGGATAAAGGAAAGGCAGAGGAAAAGCCTGCTACTACTGCCCAGACAACTACCAACACATCGGCACCGGCAGCCAAGAGCAAGATTTTGGTGGCTTATTTTTCCGTCACAGGTAATAGCAAGCAACTGGCGGAGAACACAGCTAAGACTCTGGGAGCTGATTTGTATGAAATCCGTCCAGCCAAGCCTTATACCAAGGATGACTTAAATTATAACGACGAATCTACCAGGGCCACTGTGGAGCAAAAGAATGATAATGCCCGTCCTGAATTGGCGGACAATAATGCACCTATTGCCAATCATGAAACTATTATTTTGGTGCATCCTATTTGGTGGGGGCAGGCACCACGTATCATGGATACCTTTGTGGAAAGCTACGATTTTACCGGGAAAAATATGACTAATATTTGTACCTCCGGCGGCAGTGACATCGGTACAAGTGGTGATTATCTGCAAAAAATAACTAAAGGGAAGGCTAATTGGAAGTCTGGCAAATTGTTCAACAAAGATGCCAGTGAGGCCGAAATCAACAGCTGGTTTAAGACACTTGGATTCTAAAAATGAATGAGTGGAAAATATCAAAACAAATGACAGTGACCATACTGCTGCCTATTATGCTTATATTGGTTATGTGTTTTCATCATATTCCCAAATTATTGCATGAGATAATTGGCGTGGCATGGCTATTGCTGATGGGGGTGCACCTTTACCAGCATCGGCACTGGTTTACTGGCCTGCGATATGGCCCATGGAAAACTGGCCGCGTGATAAACACTGTAGTCAATATACTGCTTTTAGCTCTGGTATTGGTGGTTATTGGTGCTGGAATCGGAATATCCAACTACTTATTCCGTGATATTATGCCCTTAGATATACAGCGTAATATTACCATTCATCAATTTCATGTGTCCTTGGGCTATGGCTTGATAATTTTATGTGGTATCCATTGGGGACTGCATTGGAAGGGCTGGCAAGGACAATGGAAGAAGGGGCTGAATATTGATAAGTCTGTTTGGATTCGTCCCTGGTATAAATATTGTCTGGTGGCAATAATCATCATCGTTGGAATTTACAGTTCCATCATAAATCAGGTAGGTAATCGGCTGTTGATGAAGCATATTTTTGCTACGGCGGCTACGTCATTGCCAGGAGGGGCCTATGCAACATTGCTGGCCTGCTTGTTGGGATTGTATGTTTTGGTTGGTGTTGTTATCGGTAGAGTATTTAGGTAGGGTAGTATGGTAAAGTACCTGTTTTAGTCGTGTTTTGGAGGAGATCCTTAGATGAAAATTACAAAAAAGATAATAGTAGGGTTGGCAGCTGTAATGCTCATGTCAACAAATTTATTAAATGTGGAGGCAGCAGAAATGGCAGATAATACTCGTAAAGCAGTAAAGGTGGTTCAGACAGCAGGCCGGCAGCAGCTGGGAGAATTTGCCCCGGATTTTGCCCGCTACAACGACGATATCCTCTTTGGGGAAGTGTGGTCAAAAAATGATATGCTATCCCTGCATGACCGCAGTATTGTAACAGTTTCGGCACTGGTGGCCAGTGGTATAACGGATAGCTCTTTAAAATATCATTTGCAGTCTGCTAAAAACAATGGGGTTACTAAGGAAGAAATGGCAGAGATTATTACTCAGCTGGGCTTTTATGGCGGTTGGCCAAAGGCTTGGGCTGCATTTAATCTGGCCAAAGAAGTATATAATGATACTTCTGCAGTGGCTAAAACTGCTTCAGACAATGAAACCTTGGAAAATATTATGGCTACCAGCCTATTTCCAGTGGGAGGCGAAAATGTAAACTACGCTCAGTATTTTGATGGAACAAGTTATCTGAATATGCTGTCCATGGATCAGGTAATTATTGGCAATGTTACCTTTGAGCCTGGCTGTCGCAACCATTGGCACATACATCATGCAGATAAGGGCGGTGGGCAAATGCTTTTGGTTACTGCCGGTCGTGGCTATTATCAGGAATGGGGCAAGGCTCCTCAGGAGCTTAAGCCAGGTGATGTGGTGCATATTCCTGCTAATGTAAAGCATTGGCACGGTGCGGCTCCAAACTCGGCCTTCCAGCATTTGGCTATAGAAGTGCCAGGGGAAAACACCTCTAATGAGTGGTGTGAAGCTGTAGATTCAGGTGAATATAATAAATTAAAGTAAAACGTATTATTTAAGCTAAATTGTTGTGTATTATTTGTTAAGGAGAGAAAATGAGTAGACGAGTTGTAATTGTATCCTCCAGCTTAAGAAAAAACAGTAATTCAGAAGCCTTGGCCACTGCATTTGGTCAAGGAGCAAAGGCTGCAGGTCATGATGTGGAACAAATTACCCTACGCGATAAGACTTTGGGCTTTTGTGTAGGCTGTTTTACCTGTCAAAAAACCTTTAAATGCGTAATTGATGATGATGCCAATGATATAGTGGAAAAAATGAAGCAGGCAGATGTATTGGTTTTTGCAACACCAGTGTATTATTATGGCATGAGTGGGCAGCTAAAGACCCTGTTGGATAGAGCCAATCCGCTGTTTCCTTCAGAGTATCGTTTCCGTGATGTTTACTTGCTGGCCACAGCCGCTGAGAATGAAGAAACAACGGTGGCTGGGACACGTACCGGTATACAGGGCTGGATAGATTGCTTTGAGAAGGCTCAGCTGAAGGACACAATTTTCTGTGGTGGTGTAACCGAAGTGGGAGAAATTGCAGGAAAGGCCATTTTAGAAACCGCATTGAAGGCCGGGAAAAATATTTAAAAAGATGCACTATCCTTCTTGGGGAGATTTTATTATGATTAAAAGTAAAATATTGTGTGCAGCAGGACTAGCGATGCTGTTTTTGCTTTCAGGCTGTTCAGCTAATCAAAATACTGGTACAGCTTCTATGGCTGCACACCATGAACAGGCTGTACAGGAAAATACATCAGTTAAATCAGATCAGAAAAAGGAAATGGCTATGGAATTGATGATTAATAATGTCAGAGTTCCTGTTAGTTGGGAACAAAACCCGTCTACTGAAAATCTAAAAAAGCTATTGCCCTTAACCATCAATATGTCAATGTATGGTGGCTTTGAACAGGTGGGCTCTATAGGTCACAGCTTGACCAGAAATGATACACAGACAACTACCCAATATGGGGATATTGTTTTATACTCTGGCGATAAAATAGTAATTTTTTATGGTTCAAATTCCTGGTCATATACCAGGTTGGGACATATTAATTTATCCCAGCAGGAAATGACAGATTTGCTGTCTCATGGCGATGTGACAATAAAAATTACAGAATGATTGATTTTTTAGTAAAAGGAAAAGCTGTATGAGCATGAAAATTCATACAGCTTTTTTGGTGTGTTAAAGATTCCACAGTTCAGCTTTCACATTACTCTTGGTCAGCAGGCCGTGGATTAGGGTAAAATATTTTGGCAGACTATCTTTGCACCATTGAATATCAATATTAAACAAGTCCTTGGTGATAGCTGTAAGGTCGAAGCCAAAGGCATCCATGGAATAGCGCATTTTGTCGGGTAGTCTGCATGGAATACCATCCTTTCGGGTACATATACTACAATTATTGCAGCCACCGGAGGATAGGGAGATACTTTCTGGAACTAATTGTTCCATGCTTCGGAGATTTTCCTCCAGATTAGCTTTTACCTCACATAGAATTTTCCACCCAATATCCTTTACCTTGTCAGGTGTATCTGCTTCGTGAATGATACGTTCATCCAAGGTTATTTTGGCACAGACCACATAAACATAAGTATATTTATCTAAATATTCGTTGACATCGAAGGCAAGAGGCGGGCAGGACCAGGTATTGTTGTATCTGGGGCATTCCTTGCAGTATGCAAGAAACTTTTCATGATTCTGGTATTTTCTTTTAAATTCCTCGATATTAATAAAATTTTTTTGGTAATTCACTGAATACATAATGGCAATTCTCCTGTTACTTACACATATCATCGCCCCTATTATAACGCCATTGTTCAAATTTTTCTTCTTTAGAAGAAAAATCTTCCAATTAGCGTTTCAACGAGCTGGGAGATATGCTCACCAGCTGTTGTAGTTTGTTTTCCCCCACCTAAAGAGGAAGGGGACATCTTAAAGCTCGTTATAACGCTATTACTCAAAAATGGCGATTTACCAGTGTACTATTTTGCCATGACTGCCCAGATGCAGGCGGCCATCCAGCGTGTGTACTGTATCGGCAAGCCACAAAAGGCCAAGAAATGCGTTCTGATGCTTTCTTCTGGTTCTCCTGGCACTCACGATGGCTCCATTGCCCAGTTCAAGGCTTATATGGCTTATGCTAATATCGAAGTGGCGGGCATTATTACCGAATTCCCATAGTGGCCTGACAAGGTGTGTGACTTTGTCAGGCTATTTTTTAGCATAGCAGGTAATTTTTAGATGGTGTCGAAGAAAATAACCAGGTAATTGTGTATGACAATAGGAGGGCTTGAATGATGAAAAAAGTAATTGCCATAAATGGCAGTCCACGACGTAATGGAAACACGGCAGAACTCTTGAACCAGGCCTTAAAAGGTGCCCAGGAAGCTGGTGCGGAAACCGAGCTGATAAATCTTTATAGTCTGAACTTCAAAGGCTGTATCAGCTGCTTTTATTGCAAACGCAAGGACAAGGAGCATGGAATCTGTGCAATGAAGGATGATTTAACGCCAATTATCGAGCGCATTAAGGAAGCAGATGCTTTGATTATGGGTGTACCCGTTTATTTTATGAATCTTTCTTCCGGAATGTGTGCCTTTATAGAACGGCTGCTTTTTTCCAATTATATTTACAGCAACGAAATTCCAACAGTATTTCCAAAGTCTTTGCCCAATGCTTTTATTTATACCATGAATATGACTGAGGAACATGTTAAACAGTTTGGTATGCGGGAAAGATTTGCTGTGCATGAAGGCTTTGCCAGCAAAATCCTGCAATCGGAAACCAAGACGCTATATGCGTATAATACGACACAGTTTAGCGACTATGCCAAATATGAGTCCTCGATATTCGACCCGCAGGCTAAAGCTGCTTATCGTGAGGAGATTTTCCCCAAGCAATGTGCCGCGGCTTATGAATTGGGCAAGACCCTGTTAGCTGATTAAGATGGAAAAGCCCCTTGCCGGTTTTATGAGGCAGGGGGTACTTTTTGATAATTGTGCGTATACAGTCAGACTTTGAAACCCGTCTGGTTGTGGTTGAAGTACTGCAAAAAAGTGGAGGGCTGGAAATGGACAATAAGGAACACCCTAAAAATATCATAGTTAGGGGGGCTCGCGTGCATAATCTGAAAAATATTGATGTGGATATTCCCTTGGGCAAGCTGGTGGCCATTGCAGGGGTATCCGGCTCGGGGAAATCGTCTTTGGCGTTGGGTACCTTGTACGCGGAGGGTTCACGGCGTTATCTGGAGGCACTGTCTACCTATACACGCCGCCGTATTACGCAGGCCGGCAAAGCCGATGTGGAAGAAATTCGTCATGTACCGGCGGCACTGGCACTTCATCAGCGCCCGGGAATTCCCGGCGTGCGCAGTACCTTTGGCACGGCTTCAGAGCTATTGAACAGTTTGCGCCTGTTGTTTTCCCGTTTGGGCAGTCATACCTGTCCCAATGGGCATCTCTGCCCGCCCAATATGGATGTGGCGTTAATGTTGCCTACGAAATGTCCGGTATGTGGCGAGGAATTTTATGGCCCTGGAGCTGAGGCTATGGCTTTTAACTCAGAAGGGGCATGCCCGCATTGTTCAGGGACAGGGATTGTGCGTACGGTTGATGAGTCTAGTCTTGTGCCGGATGAAAGTCTGTCTATTGCGGAGGGGGCAGTGGCTCCGTGGCAGACGCTTATGTGGTCTTTGATGAAAGATATCGCTAAAGAAATGGGCGTGCGGATTGATGTACCCTTCCGTGATTTGACACCGGCTGAAAAAGATATTGTCTTTCATGGCCCCGCAGAGAAAAAACATATCTTCTATGTTAATGAGAAGACTAATGTAGCTGCGGAAATGGATTTCACCTATTACAATGCCATTTATACGGTAGAAAATGCGCTGGCGAAGGTCAAGGACGAAAAGGGCATGAAGAGGGTCGAAAAGTTTCTGCATGAGGCTGCCTGTCCAGAATGTCAGGGTACGCGGCTGTCGGCGAAGGTTCGTTCAACAAAACTGGCTGGAAAAAATCTGGCCGAGGCCACGGCCATGACCTTGGATGAATTGATTCTCTGGGTAAAGGCTGTGCCGGATACCTTGCCGCAGGAAATGCGCCCGATGGCCGAAAGCATCAGCGAATCTTTTTTGGATAATGCCCGCAGGCTGAAGGAATTAGGCTTAGGATATTTGTCCCTTGACCGTGCCAGCAGTACATTATCAACTGGCGAGCGCCAGCGCGTGCAGCTGGCCAGAGCGGTGCGCAATGAAACCACAGGGGTGCTTTATGTACTCGATGAGCCGAGTATAGGCCTGCATCCGGCCAATATCGAGGGACTTTTGGATGTGATTGACAGCTTGCTGTGTGACGGCAATACCGTGGTCTTGGTTGATCATGATGTACATGTATTGCAGCATGCCGATTATTTGATTGAACTTGGACCGTTGGCTGGTAGTGAGGGCGGTAATTTGTTGTTCACCGGAGACATGCAGGCGGCAGTGAAAAGCAAGATATCCAAGATTGCGCCCTTTATGCGGGGTGGGGCAAATTGCAATTTGCGGCAGCGTGCGTCCATGGATGAGATGTTTGCCTTTGGTACAATCCATTTGGAAACGAATTCGCTGCATACGGTAAAACCATTGCAGGTAGACATCCCCAAGGGGAGATTGACGGTAGTTACCGGTGTATCTGGTTCGGGCAAGACCACCATGGTGCTTGAATGCCTGATGCCTGCACTGACAGCAAATGCTGAAGGAAGCAAGCTACCGCCACAGGTCAGGACCATAAACGCTGAAGGCGTACGCCGAGCCAATCTGATTGATGCCTCGCCTATTGGTATCAACATCCGTTCCACAGTGGCGACGTACAGCGGTGTGCTCGATGAATTACGGAAGCTCTATGCCGCTACTGACATAGCCAAAGAGAAAAAATGGAAGGCGGGTGCCTTTTCCTATAATACGGGCAAACTTCGTTGTCCAACTTGTGATGGCACGGGCCAAATTTCTCTCGATGTACAGTTCTTGCCTGATGTGACGATTACTTGTCCGGACTGCAACGGCCAACGTTATAGCGAAGCAGCCAAAGAGGTCCATTGGCAGGTGGATGGTTTAGAACGAGGCTATACTTTGCCGGAAATACTCTCTCTTACAGTTAAGGAGGCATTGCCGCTCTTTGTCAACCAAAAAAAGATTTATGGAAAGCTTTCGACCTTGGACAACTTGGGATTGGGTTATTTGACTTTGGGGGAAGATACACCTGCCCTCTCTGGCGGAGAAGCTCAACGCTTGAAGCTTGCCAGTGAGATGGGACGTTCTCAGGCAGATTCGGTCTTTATCTTTGATGAGCCGACAATTGGCTTGCATCCCTTGGATGTACAGGTACTTCTGCAGGTATTTGACCGCTTGGTGGGTGCCGGCGCAACCGTGATTGTCATCGAGCATGATTTGGATGTAATCATCAATGCGGATTACCTGATTGATATGGGCCCCGAAGGTGGTGCAAAAGGCGGACGTATAGTGGCCTGTGGCACGCCGGAAATGGCAGCAGAGAGCAAGGATAGTATTAC
>DFHJ01000087.1:379-20992 GCA_002372665.1 Anaerovibrio lipolyticus | reverse complement strand
AGCAGAGAGCAAGGATAGTATTACGGGAAAATATATTGCCAGAGAAATAGGACAGCAGGAATCTGAATAAATCGACTGATTAAGTTATTATACTTTGAAATTTGGCTGGTCAAGATAGAAGTGCTGCAATAGCTTTATGAAGGCGTGAAGGGATTCCCGTTGGTCATTTTTATGGGTATAAACCCCACAGGGAATGATTACCTCGCTATCAAATTCCAGCCAGGCAAATTCGCCGTTATGGTCATTTAGAAAGCCGGGAGCCAGACATACTCCACGATGGGCAGCTACGTTGGTTAGGGTAGTATCATGGTCTTGGCTGTTGAAGTAATCCACATGAATTTCCTGAATCATACGCTGCTGCAGGACACGTAAAGCAGGCGGCGAACCACCGCCTACCATAAGTGTACGGCCTTTTAAGTCGCTGGGTAAAACCAGTGACTTTTTTGTTAAAGGATCATTTTTTTCTGTAATGAGATATATTTTGCTGTCAAATAGATGGTGGCAAATAACATCGGGAACCCGTTTCATGGTGTATTCCATAGCAAAGGTCACGTCATGCTCTCCCCTTAGAAAAGCGTTTTGTCCATCCTTCCAGTCAAAGTTGGCAACTATAGAGACTTCAGGAAAGCTTCGGCTGAATTGGGCGATGACCTGGGGAAGAAAGTAGATGGCGGACCGTATAGGCAGGGTTATACTGATACTTTCTTTATATTTGGCACTAAAATTTTGCCCCTGTTCAATGGCAACTGCCAGTTGGGCGTATATAGAGCGCAGTGTGCTCACGAATTGGGCACCAGCAGGGGTGAGAGCAGCTCCTTTTCCGGACCGTTCAAAGATATCAAAGCCAATTTCCTTTTCCACCAGCTTTATTTGATAGGTGAGTGTGGGCTGAGAAATAAAGAGATTTTCGGCGGCGCGGTTGAAATTCAGCACCTGTGCCAGTTCCAATATATATTCCATTTGCTTGGTGTTCATCGATAAAGCCTCCTTTGCTTCTATTTGCAGTATAGCGTTCAGAAATCAAAAGGGCAACGATTTTAATAGAAAAAATAAATTAATAATCTAAACTTACAATTAGATATTTCAATAAGAAATGGCTATAATGAAATCAACAAAAATAAATGCAGATATGATGAAAGGGGAATATCAAATGTCATTGGAGATTTTGGAAGCAAAAGAAGCAATTCGTGAGGTTATCGATGGTTTTGCCAATATGGAGTGCAATGTGCCGGCTCAGATGGTTTATTTTACTGAAGATGTTCATGTTATGGTTTATATGGGTGATAAGCTCACCATGGATATTCATGGACGGGAGACGTTGGAAAAGCAGTTCAGTGCTTTTACTGGTGGTATCAAGGCGTCGCACCATCAAAATGGTCAGCAGGTAATTACGGTGGAGGGCGATACGGCTACAGATGTTCATTATTGCCGGGCAGCACTGGTGGTGGAAGAAAATGGACAGGATGTAGTATCAGATAACTACATAAGGTATACAGATAAGCTGGTTAAACAGGGTGGCAAATGGCTGATTAAGGAGCGGGAACAGCATTTTGTTATCACGAAGAAGCAGAATGTGTAATGGGGGGCGTTTATTATGGCGAAGACTTTGGTAATCTATTATTCCCGTAAAGGGGAAAATTATGTAAATGGCAGCATAAAAAATTTGCCCAAAGGCAATGCAGAAATCTGTGCAGAATATATAAAAAAAGCCGTAGGTGCGGACATTTTTGAGATAGAGACGCAAAAAGCCTATTCTACGGATTATACCCAGTGCACGATTGAGGCCAAGGCTGAATTGAAAAATGGTGCCCGTCCTAAACTAATTAAAATGCTGGATTCGGTGGCTGAATATGACAACATTGTAGTGGCCGGCCCTTGCTGGTGGGGAACCTACCCTTGTGCTGTGTTTACCCAGCTGGAGGCGTTGGATTTTAACGGTAAAAAAGTATTTCCATTGATGACCCACGAGGGCAGCGGCATTGCCGGGGCTCCTGCCGCTTTGAAAAAGTTTTGTCGGGGAGCTGTGGTTGGTGAAGGCTTGGCAGTACAGGGGGGAGCCGTCGCAGAATCTGAAGCAAAGGTGGCTGCCTGGGCAAAGAAAAATCTTGAATAAGAGGGGATAGATAAAATGAGTAAAGATGTTATGATTGTCACCGGTGCAGGGCAGATTTCCATGGCTATTGCCCGCCGCATGGGCTATGGCAAGAAAATTATTCTCGGTGATAAAAACGAAAACAATGCGCAGGCAGTTTCTAAAATTATGAATCAGTCAGGATTTGATGTGGAGCCGTTTATGATGGATATGTCATCGCGAACATCTATTCAGGCGATGGTGCAAAAAGCAACGGAATATGGTGAAGTGAAAGCATTGGTCTGTGGAGCAGGTGTTTCGCCGTCACAGGCACCGATTGAAGTTATTTTGCAGGTTGACCTCTATGGAACGGCAGTACTGATGGAAGAAGTCGGCAAAGTTATTGCCAAGGGCGGCACGGGGGTAATTATATCCAGCCAGTCCAGACATCGTATGCCAGCACTCACGCCGGAGCAGGACAGGGCACTGGCGATGACACCGACAGAAGACCTGCTAAGGCTGGATTTTTTGCAGCCAGAAAAGATAAAGGATACCTTGCATGCCTATCAGCTGGCCAAACGCTGTAATGAAAAGCGCACAATGTATGAAGCTGTCCGTTGGGGTGAACGTGGCGCAAGGATAAATGATATTGCGCCCGGAATTATTGTTACGCCTTTGGCGATTGATGAGTTCAACGGTCCGCGTGGTGATTTTTACAAGAATATGTTTGCCAAATGCCCGGCAGGCCGTCCAGGTACTGCTGATGAAGTAGCTGATGTTGCGGAGCTTTTAATGAGTGAACGGGCGCAGTTTATCACGGGTTCAACATTTTTGGTAGATGGTGGTGCAACAGCCTCTTACTACTATGGGCCGTTGCAGCCCAATTCTTAAAGCAGGTATGGTCCCATTCAGCATGGCAGAAAAACGGGCTGCTTTGTGCAGTGCAAATTTTAAAAATTTCACTTGACCGGTAGTAGCTCCCGAATGACTTTGATGTGGAAGATCGGATGGACCTTATTAATCAACCACTTTTGATGATAGCCGGGGAAAAGGCGGATACCCTCCTATATGACAGAGGATGCTTATGCCAAGGCCAGTGGAACGGAAAATAAGGAGCTTTATATGATTGAAGGAGCCAGCCATATCCGTACCTATTGGGTGCCTGAGTATGTTGACAAGGCAGTGAATAAGCTGGGTGCATTTTTTAATAAAAACCTTTGATTGATTAGAAGGAAACGGCTAGGAGGAGATTACCTTGAAAAAAATATTGACAATTATGTGTTTGGCGTTATTTGCCATTATGACAGCGGCATGTGGGTCAGCAGAAACCCCTGCCAAAAGTGAAAAGACGGTATCAAATAACAATTCCGTCAGCACTTAGGCACCAGCTGTGCAGGGAAAGCGTATATTAGTCGCCTATTTTTCCCGGGCGGATGAGAATACTGGTGGCGTGGGCTACATAGAAAAGGGGAATACGCGCATATTGGCAGAAATGGCTGCGGATATAACCAAGGGAGATTTGTTTGAAATAAAGACGGTCAAGTCGTATCCTAAGGAATATCGTCCTGCAACTGAAGTTGCCAAGCAGGAAAAGGAAAACAATGAACGTCCGGAAATCAATGGCCCATTGCCGGACATGAGCCAATACGATGTCATTTTTTTAGGCTATCCGATTTGGTGGAGTGATTTGCCAATGGGGGTATATACTTTCTTAGAAAAAGAAAATTTTGCAGGCAAGACAATTATCCCCTTCTGTACCCATGAAGGCAGTGGTATAGGCAATACCGAGCGGTTCATTGCAGAAACTACAAAAGCCAAAGTCTTGTCAGGCTTGGAAATGCGCGGTAAAAAAGCTCAGACTCAGCAGGCTGAAGCCAGAAAAGATATGGAAAAATGGGTAAATGAAAGCTTAGGGAATTAAGCTTTTATGGAGGTAGATGAAAATGGAGTATTTGGAGTTAAATAACAAGATGAAGTGTCCGGTGGTCGGTATAGGGACTTATACGCTTTCTCCGGCTGATGCGGAAAACAGTGTCAGGGAAGCCCTTAAAATGGGATATTCTCTTGTAGATACAGCAAATGCCTATGTTAATGAGCGAGCAGTAGGGAGGGGAATAAAGGATAGTGGCGTTAAGAGGGAGGATATATTCCTGTCTACCAAGCTGTGGCCCTCAGAATTTGAAAATAATAATGCTGTGGATGAGACATTGGCACGCCTGGGGGTTGATTATGTTGATTTACTATATATCCATCAACCAGCCGGTAATTGGTTAGCAGGCTATAGACAGCTGGAAAAGGCATATAAGGCTGGCAAAGCCAAAAGTATTGGTATTTCCAATTTTGAAGGGAAGTATATTGATGAGCTTCAGCACAAATGGGAAATAGTACCTCAATTTATTCAGGTAGAGGCCCATCCATATTTTACGCAAAAAGAGCTTCGGGAGACGCTTGGTAAATATGACATAAAGCTGATGAGCTGGTATCCTCTGGGGCATGGTGACAAATCCCTTATAAATGAACCAGTATTTGTGGAGTTGGGGAAAAAGTATGGCAAGAGTTCTGCTCAGATAATTCTTCGTTGGCACACCCAAATGGGGTTCGTGGTAATACCGGGAAGCAGAAATGTGGCTCATATAAAAGATAATCTTGATATTCTTGATTTTGAATTGACAGATGAGGAAATGACAGAAATCGCCAAGCTGGACAAGAATACACGTTATTATCATAGAACTGATGAACAGTTGATTCAGTTTGCTGCCTGGAAACCGGCGTATGAGCATGTTTAACAAATTTTAAATTTATGATATTCTTTTGCATAGGAAGAAGTATAAAATTTACGGCTTAGGAGGGATAATGCTATGTCCAATATGTCACGGCGTAATTTTGTGAAAATGGCAAGTGCGGCCATTGCCGGGGTTAGTCTTACTGGGCTATCGGGATTTGTAAGTGGTTGTGGTGCAAAGGCCGCGGATAGTAAAACTTCCGCAGCTTCTGCAACAAATACCAATAAAGCATCTGTACAGGCGTCAGATAAGGCAAAGGTATATTTTACCAAGCATATAGATGCAGAGCACCTTCAGAAGCTGTACGAGAAGGTTAATAGTGAAATAAGTGGTAAAATAGCAATCAAGCTCCATACTGGTGAGCCCCATGGACCCAATATTTTGCCACGGGATATGGTACAAGCCTTCCAGAGTCAGATACCAAACAGTACCATTATTGAAGCAAATGTGGCCTATGGGGGGCCACGTTCTACCACCCAGCAGCATCGGGAAACCTTGCAGACCAATGGCTGGACCTTCTGCCCGGTGGATATTATCGATGAAGACGGGGATGTGAATTTCCCGGTAAAGAACGGCTTGCATCTAAAAGAGGTGGCTGTGGGAGGCCATTTGGCAAATTACGATTCACTGGTGGTGCTTACCCATTTTAAAGGCCATGCCATGGGCGGCTTTGGCGGTTCATTGAAAAATATCGCCATTGGTTGTGCTTCAGGCAAAAAGGGCAAGCTGCAGGTTCATGGTGTGCAGGATTACGGAAAATGGGTAATGGGCGGCTTGTTTATGGAGCTTATGGCGGACAGCGGCAAGGCTATTTGCGACCATTTTGGCAAAAATATCACTTTCCTAAATGTGATGAGGCGTATGTCTGTGGATTGTGATTGCGCTGGGACCAGTGCGGCGGAGCCTGTTATCCCAGATATCGGCATATTGGCCTCAACGGATATTTTGGCCATTGACCAGGCCTCCATTGATCTGGTATATAATTTTAAGGATTCCCGTAAAAATGACCTCATCGAACGCATTGAAAGTCGGGAAGGCTTACGACAGTTATCAGCTATGAAGGAACTGGGGATGGGCAATGACCAGTATGAGTTAATTGAGGTAGAGTAAGTATATGGTGAACGCGCATGAATAGACGAAACTTTATTATTGGCGGACTGGCGACGGTAGGAATGCTTTCTCTTGGGGGATTTAGCTTTGTTCATCGGCCGGAATTTGGACGGCTGCCACAGGGGGAGCGATTAGCCCGTATTCAGGCTTCACCTCACTATGTCAATGGTCAGTTCCAAAATCTGGTGCCAGTACAGGTGATGAATGAGGATAGTGGGGAAAATCGGTTTGTGGCTACCGCCAAGTTTCTCTTTGGGGACAAGTCAGCTCTGTCACCTCGGGAGCCTATGATGTCCCATAAAACAGATTTAAAAGCTCTGGTCATAAATCAGGATTTGGTGGTGTGGATGGGGCATTCCACATTTTATATGCAATTAGGTGGGCGGCGCATTTTAATAGACCCAGTGTTCAGCCCCTATGCTTCACCAGTATTTTTTATAAATAAAGCCTTTACTGGCAGCAACGTCTATAATGCCGATGATATTCCGGATATTGATGTGTTGGCAATTTCCCATGACCATTGGGACCATCTGGATTATCCCACGGTAATGTCTTTGAAAAGCAAGATAAAGAATATCGTTTGTCCCCTTGGTGTAGGCGAATATTTCGAACAGTGGGGCTTTGATCCACAAATTCTCCATGAAGAAGACTGGGATGCGGAAATTAAACTAGCAGAGGGCTTTTCTGTTCATGTGTTACCATCTCAGCACTTTTCGGGGCGGTTTCTTACGCCAAATCCTACTTTATGGTGTGGCTTTGCTTTTGTAACACCAACCACTAAGGTATATTATAGCGGCGATGGCGGCTACGGGCCCCATTTTAAAGCAATTGGCGACCAGTTTGGTGGGTTTGATTTGATGCTAGGCGAAAACGGCCAGTATAATATGGCCTGGCATGCCATTCATCTGTTGCCGGAGGAAACGGCTCAGGCAACGGTGGAGGTGAGGGCAAAGGCCTTACTGCCTGCCCATGGTGGGAAATTTGCCTTGGCTCGTCATCCGTGGCAGGAGCCATATCGCGAGTTGAGCCGTTATAGTCAGGGACAAAGCTATAAGCTGATTACCCCGGCAATTGGTGAGGTCTTCAATATAGGTGATGAACCGCCACAGCAGTTTGGGCAATGGTGGGAACGCTGAACCTCAGTGGATTTGCTGGATTATCACGGTCCCGCCGAGAAAAAACATATCCTCTATGTCAATGAAAAGACCAATGTAGCTGCGGAAATGGATTTTACCTATTACAATGCAGTTTATACGGTGGAAAATGCGCTGGCGAAGGTCAAGGACGAAAAGGGCATGAAGAGGGTCGAAAAATTTCTGCTGCCAGTGATGTGGGCCACTCCCAGGCCGATTCGGTCTTTATCTTTGATGAGCCGACAATTGGGTTGCATCCATTGGATGTACAGGTTCTTCTACAGGTATTTGACCGCTTGGTGGGGGCCGGTGCGACTGTGATTGTCATTGAGCATGATTTGGATGTAATCATCAATGCGGATTACCTGATTGATATGGGCCCAGAGGGTGGCGAACAAGGCGGCCGTATAGTGGCCTGTGGTACGCCGGAAATGGTAGCAGAGAGCAAGGATAGTATTACGGGAAAATTTATTGCCAGAGAAATAGGCCAATAAGCTATAATTGGCATCCAAAATAAAATGTGGGTAGGATAAGGTATTGTTTTTACAGGGTTGCTGCACGTTACATTTACGTGTAGCGGCCCTTTTTTTGTACATTTTTATTGTCAACCTAAAAATGAATATAGGTTGACAATTGTGAACAGAAGGAGTATCGTTTTAACCGTGATGATTTGGAAAGGCGTGATGATGATGCAAAAATATACGCAGTCAAACGGGAGGTATAGACAATGATTTGGTATCCATATGAACAGATGAAGAGGATGAAAGCCCCTTATGAGATTGTTGATGCTGAAGGGCCTTATCTTTATACGAAGGATGCGAAGCTGCTTGATTCGATTTCCTCATGGTGGAGTGTAATCTATGGTTACCATCAGCCCAAGATTACGGAAGCTATTTGTCAACAGGCGACTAAATTCTCCCATGTGATGCTTGGTGGTCTTACTCATAAGCCGGTTCAGGAATTGTCTGAGAAATTGGCAGCTTGGTTGCCGGGGGATTTGGACTATTGCTTTTTCTCTGATTCGGGTAGTGTGGCGGTAGAAGTAGCGTTAAAGATGGCCTTACAGTATTATGTGAATCGGGGAGAAAACAGCCGTAAAAGTGTATTGGCTTTAGAACATGCTTATCATGGGGATACATTCAAAACTATGGCAGTGGGGGATGATGAGGACTATCATTTCGTTCTGCAGGTTTATGGTAAAAATCCTTATATTATCCACATTCCTACCGAGCTTGATGCACTTGAGAAAGCGTTTGCCCGTTATGGTGACGAGCTGAACTGTTTTATTGTGGAACCTTTGCTACAGGGGGCAGGAGGTATGCGGATGTACGATATGGCCTTTCTCAAGCGGTCCCGGGAGCTTTGCGATAAGTATGGGGTATTGCTGATTTTCGATGAGGTGGCTACGGGCTTCGGCCGGACGGGGAACCGCTTTGTGGCTGATGTGGTACTACCTGATATTCTGGTATTGGGTAAAGGCCTTACCGGTGGTCATATCGGTCATGCTGTTACTGTAGCCAACAAGAAAGTCTTTTCCGCTTTTTATGATGATGCTTCGGAAAAAGCCCTGATGCATGGTCCTACCTTTATGGGCAATGCCCTGGCATGTGCCGCGGCCAAGGCTTCCATTGAATTGTTTGATGAACTCGATGTCATGACAAGGGTGGCGCATATCGAAGAAATTGCACGCCGGGAGCTTATGGGCTTTATCGATTCGCGTATCCGGGAAGTACGCATTATGGGCGGTTGTGCTTGCATTGAGGTATACGATGCCAAAACGCTGGCAGGATATCAGCAGTTTGCTTATGAGCGGGGCGTTTTTGCCAGACCATTCCTAAAATATCTTTATTCTATGGTGCCTTATATACTTACAGATGATGAACTGGTTCATGTCTTTACAGTCATGAAGGAATGGTTTCGGCGTGGGTAAGTTAAAATATAATGGAGGATAATAATAAATGAAACATCTTACTGTTCGTGAAATTGCCTTATGTGGTTTGTTTATTGCCCTAATTACTGTGGGAACCTTTATCCGCATTCCGATAGGAACCGGTGTCTATACGTTGCAATTTTTATTTACGCTGTTGGCTGGATTGGTGCTCGGAGCCCGTTTGGGGGCAGTAGCGGTATCGGCATATGTATTGCTGGGGCTGTTGGGAGTGCCGGTATTTGCCTCCGGTGGGGGCCCAGCTTATTTACTGCAACCTACCTTTGGCTATCTACTAGCCTTCATTTTGCAAGCATGGTTTGGCGGGTTCTATGCCCGCAGCGGCTCAACAGTGTCCTATGTACGGCTGTTGCTGGCTAATTTAGGGGGTATGGTTATTGTCTATGTGGTTGGTATAGCGTGGTTTTATGTGGTTTCCAATTACGTGATTGATGCAACGATTACCTTATGGGCGGCTATACTCTATTGTGGTATTCTACAGACGCCACCGGATTTTCTGCTGTGCTTGGCCGCGGCTGGAATCGGCCTGCGCTGTTATCGGAGTGGTGTCTGGATAATGGAGGATAAGCCTTCTGCCATTCATAAGGGGGTGCGTGCATGAGCCGGAATCTATTTATTACTGGCACAGGAACCGAGATTGGTAAGACCTACGTGGCGGCCCTTATCGTGAAGACCCTTCATGATGCCGGGATGAATGTGGCGTATTACAAGGCTGCTATGAGCGGTAATGACCGCCGTCCAGACGGAACCCTTATTCCTGGGGATGCTTTGTTTGTAAAGGAGTGTGCCCAGATTTCACAAAGTCTTGACAGCATGTGTCCTTATGTTTATGAACATGCGGTATCTCCACACCTAGCATCACGACTTGAAGGTAATCCAGTGCGTATGGAGGTGGTGAAAGTAAAATTTCAGGAGCTCTGCCGTAAGTATGATTATGTGGTAGTGGAGGGCAGTGGTGGTATTACCTGTCCCGTTGGCTATGATGAAGAACGCATCCAGTTAGAGGATATCGTCCGTAATTTGCATCTGCCCAGCGTCATGGTAGCAGACGCAGGTCTCGGAACGATTAATGGTGTGGTTCTTACCCATGCCTATATGCAGCAAAAGGGATTGCCACTGAAAGGTATAATCTTTAATAATTTTCATCCAGGGGATGTGATGGAAGAGGATAATCGACGCATGTGTGAGGAAATGACCGGTTTGTCGGTTTTAGCCTGCATCGCCAAGGGGGATAAGGTTATCCATAGCCTTAAGGCTGAGGGATTGGCTGCATTATTTGAATGAATAAATAAAATCCCCCATTCTGCATGAAACATTGCAGAATGAGGGATGGGGGTATCGTTGTAAAACCTTTAGGAGCGGGAGATGACCTGGGGCAGACCGTGTATCACTTTTATATTTGGCGGAGGGTGAATTAAAAAGAAAAAGCAGCCGATTGGCTGCTTTTATGATGATAAAGTTGTAGTGCGTACAGACAATCATCGAAGCAACGAATGAATAAAAAATTTGATAGAGTATATTTTTTTATGCTACAATAACCTTCGATGGACGGTATTCCATGAGGAAACTGTACTTATCTTTTTTTGAATTGAAAAAGCGCATCCGCATAAATGAGGTGATGCGATGAAGATTGGTTTTTTCGGAGCCGGCAAGGTCGGCTTCACTCTGGGAAAATATTTCCGCATGCATGGTGTCGAAGTTATAGGCTATTATAGCCATAGCATTCAATCTGCAAAAGAGGCAGCAGAGTTTACTCAGTCACAGGCTTTTATCAATGCAGAAGACCTGTTAGCAGCTAGTGATGTGCTTTTTTTCACGCTGCCGGATGGAGTGATTCGGAATTTTTACGAACAGCTTCCTTCTGAAAAGATTCAAAATAAGATTTTTTGTCATTGCAGTGGTGCGCTGACCGCAGGGGATGCGTTTCCAAATATTGAGCAATATGGAGCCATCGGCTTTTCCGTTCATCCGTTGTTCGCCGTAAGTGATAAATATCACGCTTACGAGGAGCTGACGGATGTTTTTTTTGCGCTGGAGGGCTCGGGGGAAAAAATTGCCCTTATGGAAACGTGGCTTAAAGGGTTAGACCTTAAGGTCAAGGTAATTGAGCCAGGGGTTAAGGTCAAATATCATTGTGCGGCGGCGCTGGCCAGCAATTATGTGATTGCCTTGCTCGCATTGAGCCAAAGCTTGTTGACGGAGTGTGGCTTTTCACCTGCAGAGGCAGAAGGGGCCCTTAAACCGCTGTTTGCCGGCAATGCTCACCATATTGTAACTGACGGTATGGTACAAGCATTAACTGGTCCTGTGGAACGGGGAGATTTGGGGACAATTCAGAAGCATCTGGAGTGTCTGCCCCCTGATAGGGCACAGCTTTATAGCCTTCTGGCCAGGGAACTGGTTATGACAGCCCAAGCAAAGAATCCAACACGGGATTACTCTTCCATCAAGGAATTTTTAAACACATGGGACTTGAAAGGAAGATTAAAATGAAAAACACTGTTGCAACGTTTGCTAAGATGAAGGCTAATGGTGAAAAGATTTCTATGCTGACCTGCTATGATTATTCCACCGCCAAGCTGGAGGAAGCAGCCGGCATCAATGCCATTTTGGTAGGGGATTCCTTGGGTAATGTAATGCTGGGCTTACCAGATACCTTGTCAGTGACCATGGAGGATATGATTACCTATGGTCGTTCAGTGGCTAGGGCCTGCCATGATACCATGGTGGTTATCGATATGCCATTTATGTCTTATCAGGTGTCCGTGGAGCAGGCTGTAATGAATGCGGGACGTCTGATGAAGGAAGGCCGGGCCAATGCCGTAAAGCTGGAGGGTGGCGCCGCTGTTTGCCCACAAATTAAGGCCATTACAGAGGCTGGAATTCCCGTGGTGGCACATTTAGGCCTTACACCTCAGTCAGTAAATGCCTTGGGCGGTAACCGCATTCAGGGTAAGAGTGAAGAAGCGGCAAAAAAGCTCATAGAAGACGCATTAGCCATCGAAAAGGCTGGAGCATTTGCTTTGACCCTGGAGTGTATACCGGCTCCATTGGCCCAGCTTATCACTGACAAGCTGTCTATTCCTACTATTGGCATTGGGGCCGGGGCTGGATGTGATGGACAGATCCTTGTATACCAGGATATGCTGGGACTGTTTTCAGATTACACACCAAAGTTTGCCAAGCATTTTGCCGAGCTGGGTAAACAGATGAAGGAGGCCTTTGCAGCCTATGTTAAGGAAGTACAGGCAGGAACCTTCCCAGCCGAGGAGCATACATTCAAGATGGACGAAGATGTGTTAAATAAGTTATATTAATATTATATAAATTTAATTCTTCTTATTAAGAATTTCTTTCCTAAGCAAGATGATACCGTGATGAGGTTCACCGTTGAGGTTTATACATTATGAATACTATACAAGAAATAGATAAGCATTTGCCTATACTAAGTAACTGTGCTTTTTTTGGTGGGATGAACCATAAAGAAATACAGGCAGTATTAGGCTGTATAGGGGCATATCCAGTGCAGGCTCCTAAGGGAAAGTATATTTTCCGGGCAGGGGACAGCACTGAGGTCATGGGACTGGTTTTGTCCGGTTCGGTGTTTATTATTCAGGAGGATATATGGGGGCACAGAAATATTATGGCCAAATGTCATCCTGGGGAGTTTTTCGGGGAAATTTATGCCGCTACTCCTGGCGCAGTGCTTAATATCAGCGCTGTTGCAGAGATGGATTCCCTCATAATGATGATGAATGTCAAAAGATTAATGGCCAGCTGTTCCTCAGCCTGTGAGCACCATCAACGGCTTATTCGTAATTTAGTCAGTGTTCTGGCAAACAAGGTTATGGCTTTTAATGATAAAATCACTCATATAAGCAAGCGCACCACCCGGGAAAAAATTCTTTCCTATTTATCGCTGGAATCCCAGCGACGGGGCAGTCTCAGCTTTGACATACCATTTAATCGGCAGGAGCTGGCTGATTATCTATGTGTGGAGCGTGCGGCCATGACGGTGGAAATCTCCAAGCTGCAAAGGGAAGGGCTTTTAAAAACCAACAGAAAGCACTTTGAGCTGGCGATTAAGGATATTACATAAGAAAACAGCTGTTATTTTACACAGTCCTTATGTGGACGTGGTTAAAATCCTTTAAAAATTAATATTGTTTTTTGCATAAAAAAGGGGTGCCGTCACTAATTTTTCTTAGTGCGACACCCTATTTTCGTTAGTTAATCCTATTTTTCAATGGTTGCGTCATCAGCAGTATATTCCTCCAGGGAATTCTCCCTAACCTGAATGCACACATAGCTGATACCTTCATTAGGAGCAGCGAAGAATTGACGACGGGCAGCAGGGGAGATACGGAGCCAGTCACCAGATGCCAGCTCGATAGTGTCACCATCTACTATAGCCTTGCCCTTTCCATTGGTGATAAAATAGATTTCTTCATTCTTTTTGTGATAGTGAACAAAAGGAACACTGGCACCGGCTGGAAGGTTGTTGACGCTGATTTCAGCACCGGTAAGCTGTAAACTGTCATGTAATTCGGTTCTTGCATCGTTCGCTACATTAATTTTTTTGTAATTTTTCATGTTGGTTTCCTCCTAAAATTCAAACAATGTTGTAATTAACTTGATTACAATGACATAATAGCATGGCTTTGTTGTAATGTCAATAATTACAACAAAAAATATTAGAAAATTTTTGCAGGACAATGTGGGATAGTCGACGAATGGTTACAACAGTGTAAGTATTGGTACGATTTGATACAGGAGGCGATTAATTTGAAACCATCCTTTTCGATTCCTATGTCCCGCCGGAGCTTTATGAAAATAATGGGGGCGGCAGCTGTGGGTACAATGCTTGGCCATGGGGCCAATGCCGCTAATGCTGTAAAAGCTGCAGCCATGCCGACGTATACCATTAACTTTCGTAATGTGGAATTACCGGTAATATTTAAGACTGATGTCTGCGTTGTGGGCGGCGGTTCAGCAGGTACAGCAGCGGCCATCAGTGCAGCCCGTAAAGGGGCTAAGGTGGTCCTGGTGGAGCGGGGGATTTCCCTTGGTGGGCTGGCAACCCAGGGCTGTGTTTTTCCTTGTATGCCAACCTTTATTGATGGCAGTGATACACCTTATATAACGGATTTAAATAAACGCATGGCAAAGCAGGGGGCACCGATTTCCTTGGGTATTGATACAGATACCTATTATGGTGGTGGCCGTGGGCAGTATGTGCCAGAGTATTTGACCATGACTTATGAGGAAATGTGTGCCGAGGCCGGTGTGGAGATACTTTACAATGCCTCATTGGTAGGAACGGTACAAGAAAAGAGTAAAATAGTCGACTGCGTTATCCAGACTCCTGCGGGATTGGGCAAGATACGTGCAAAGGTGTTTATTGATGGTACAGGTGATGCACTGCTTTCACGGTTTGCCAATGTACCTACGGAAAAAGGGTCAGAAAAGACGGGACGTAATCAGCCTATGAGTCTGCGTTTTGAAATGGGCGGTATAGATGTGGAGAGAGTATATCGTTTCTTTTCCCAGGATTTAAAGGATGATTACGGCAAGGATTTTTTCCAGATTATTGAAAAGGCGATAAAGGAGAATAGGCCACCGTTCTTTGAATTTGCCAAATGGAAAAAGAATAAGGATTTCTTTGAAGCAGGTGTTGCAAAGGGTGAGGTTACGGAGGATGATATCCTTTACATTCAGGTCTTTGCCATCCCGGGTAAACCAACGGTAATGTCCATGAATTGTCCGGAGCTGCCACCATTGACCTATAGCTCGACGGATGCCATTTCCGCCAGCAGGGCCGTCAGCTTTGGTCGTCGTATGATGCGCCATTTAGCTACATTTTTTATTAAAAATATTCCTGGTTTTGAAAAAGCCTATATTAGCCGTGAGGCCAGCATGATAGGTGTACGTGAGTCATGGCGGATTCGTGGCAAGTATTATATGGATGCCGAGGACTACCTAAAGGCCCGCCATTTTGCAGATGCAGTGTGTCGGACAGCCTATCCGATTGATATTCACGATGTAAAACTGGATCTTTTCAAAAAGCTGGAAAAGGGGCAGTATTATGAAATACCATATCGGGCCCTGGTGACAGATACGGTTTCTAATCTTCTTGTGGTGGGACGTTGTGCCAGTGGAAGCTTTGCCGCTCAGGCTTCCTTCCGTATCCAGCCTACATGTATGAGCATGGGAGAAGCAGCTGGTATCGCAGCAGTATGGGGGCTGTCACACAATATTGAAGTAAACGCTGTCCAATGGGATAAAATTCCAGCCAGTGAGCGTAGCTATGTCAGTGAGGGTTAAGCTCTCATTTTGACAATCATCATGGCCAAATTCGCTGAACAGTGGAAAGGAGATTAATGGACTTGGCAGGAAAAGCAGCTTTTTTGTCGAATAGAAGCAGGTAGACGAGTGTGGCCAGAGGAGTGATAGCTATGCAAAAAACTGTTTTATTAATAAATAAAGGTAAGTCCTTTATGGTAGTAACCATTGCCAAGAGCTTTACTGATGCCGGGTATAAGGTTGTGGAAGTGGAGCCCACTATGGAGGATATCGGGGTTCATAAGGAAGATACAAATTTATTTGTATTGTATTTGGGCGATTATGTGGACGATATTACAAATACCTTGGTATATCTAAAAGATATATGTACAGAGGAGGATAAACTCTTTATTGTTATTGGTACTGCCGCTGAAATTGAAACATTGACCCAAAGTATTCCGGTGCCACTGATTTCCGCCAGCTTTGAGCGCCCCTTTGATATGAAGAAACTGGTGGCTCAGGCAGATTGGTTGTTGGAGGCTAATGATGATTTGGCTAAACGGAAGAGTATTTTGTTGGTAGACGATGACAGTACCTTCCTGAAAATGGTCAAGGATTGGCTGTCCACCAAATATCGGGTAACCATTGTCACCTCTGGTATCCAGGCACTCATGTACATTGCCGACAATACGCCGGACTTAATCCTGCTGGATTATGAGATGCCCGTAACCTCCGGCCCTCAGGTGCTGGAAATGATTAGAAGCGAATCCAAGGTAGATTCCATACCGGTTATTTTCCTGACTGGAAAGGATGATCAGGAAAGTGTAATGAAGGTGCTGGCACTTAAACCGGATGGCTACTTGCTGAAAAGTCTGGATCGTGCCAGGCTGATTGCTGCAGTTGATGATTTCTTTGAAAAGCAAAAATTTAAAAAGCTTCACGATGATAATATATTGTAAAACTTCGCCCTTGTGTTAAGCAGGGGCGTTTTCAGAATCCGTGATTTCAGTCTTTGATACATAAGGAGCGATTTTGATATGCTGCAACGCAAATATATTATCTATAGAGTATCAGACCATGAGGATGAGCAGGGACGGAAAAAAAATGGTGTTTTACCTGATATCATGGAACGCATCCATAGGGAAAAGGCTGTGACTGATACTCTCACCCACATACGCACCAGCATCCAAAACAAGGTTTTAAAGGACGTTCCCAACAAACAGGAAATAATAGACAATTTTGAGCAGGCAATATCTGATGTAAAGGACAATCTTTTTAAGGAAAAGATTGTCCGGGAAAAATGGTGGAAGGAGCTAAATGACGTCCTAACGGAAATAAAAGGTCTATGTGACACTACCAATACCAGAACGCTATACCTCCACCTTATTTTCCATGGTATAAGGCAGCTGCCTGCCAAACATATACTAAATCTCATCAAAGAGGTCCTCCCACAGGCCATTGTAACCGGTATGACCGAAACCCTCTTTGAGACCGCCAAGGGTGCTGAATATGTAATGATAAGCGCCAATTTTTTCAGGTACTCTGAAATAAAGCTGCTGCAGTTTGATGGCACCCCTACGGATTATGCCCAGGAGGGCAAACGCATGGGAGAAATAATTGCTGCTTACCCTGATGCCAAGGCTGCTGCTGTTTATTGCAGCTGTATGGAAACAGAGTTTTCCCTGTTCTTCAGCAATATGACCGGGGTCAACAGCGATATCGTATTTTTCGGAGCCTCAGCCGGTGTCTTTGGGAAAATAAACGAAGTAATATCCAGCAGCAAGAACCTGTTGCTTCTGGACCAACAGAATATTCAGGACAATCAGTTCATTGTCGGCAATCAGATACTTTCCACAGGAATTGTGGTAGCGGTGTTCTGCGGTGAAGAGCTGCATGTACAGGGCGATTATACTCTGGGCTGGAAGCCGCTGGGCAAGGAGCTGACCATTACCGAGGCTAATGGAATAAACTGCATTGCCAAGCTTGACGGCATCCCAGCGACGGATATTTATTATCATTACCTGAGGGTAGTTCCTGATGAAAATTTTGTATTTAACATTGCTGAATTCCCATTGGTCATTGAACGAAATGGCTGTCTGATACCCAGAGTTCCACCAATACATGATGACGATGGACGAATCTATTTCAACGGAGATATATATGAGGGCGAAAAGGTTCGACTTACTTATGCTGTACCGGCCGAGCTCCTGCAAAAGTCTGCTAAAAACAGTGATAAAATGTGCGATTTTTCCCCAGAGGCCTTGTTTCTGACCATCTGCGGGAATCGTACCATGTTTTTGCACGAAGCGGCTGATGAGGAAATAGGCTTTTATAAAAGGTTTGTACCACATCTTATAACCAATTATGGCACTTCAGAAATCTATTTTAACAAAGGACAGGGAGGCATACTAAACAGTGCACTTATTGCCGTTGGTTTTAGGGAAGGAGAACCTTCTGACCATTGCGTATGTCACCCATTGATTCAGCATAAGGAACAACACAATGTCATTCCTCTGGCGGCCCGAATGGCCACCTTTCTTGATGCAATGACACAGGAGCTGACCCAATCCAACAAGGATTTGAAGGATATGGCCGAACGAGCCAAGGCCGCCAATAGGGCAAAAAGCGATTTTCTCTCCAACATGAGCCATGAAATCCGTACACCAATAAATGCCATATTGGGTATGGATGAAATGATACTTCGGGAATGTACTGATGACACCATAAGAAATTATGCGGAAAATATCCGCACAGCCGGCAATACCCTGCTGGGGCTTATCAATGATATTCTTGATTTTTCCAAAATTGAGGCAGGTAAGCTTGAACTTATTACGGCTGAATATGCCACCAGCTCAATATTAAATGATTTGGTAAATATGATAGCTGGTCGAGTAGCTAAAAAAGGATTAAAATTTATTGTTAAGGCAGCTCGGGATTTGCCAAGTATGCTTTTGGGTGATGAGCTTCGCTTGCGTCAGATTATTACAAATATTCTAACCAACGCAGTAAAATACACTGAAAAGGGCAGTGTTACACTGAGCGTAAATTGGGAGAAGCTATCAGATGATGAAGTCCTGTTAAAGGTGGCAGTTACTGATACGGGAATCGGTATTAAGGAAGAAGATATACATAAACTGTTTCGGGCCTTCGAACGCATTGAGGAAAAACGCAATCGTACCGTTGAGGGTACTGGCTTGGGCATGAACATTACTCAAAAGTTGCTTTCCATGATGGATAGTCATTTGGATGTAACCAGTACCTATGGCGAGGGTTCATGCTTCTCATTTGAGGTGAAACAAAAGGTTCTTAATTGGGCAGCTATGGGAAATTATGAGGAAGCCTATCGTCGCAGTCAGGCTGAACGTCATAACGACAATCAATCCTTTGTGGCGCCTGAGGCACGGATATTGGTTGTGGATGATACAGAAATGAATCTGACGGTAGTCAAGGGACTTTTAAAACGTACCCAAATTCAGATTGATACTGCCGTAAGCGGTTATCAATGTATAGATATGGTTAAAGAAAATACCTATGATGCCATATTCCTTGACCATCGTATGCCAGGAATGGATGGCATAGAAACATTAACGGAGCTGAAAAAACTGACGGATTGTCCAAATGCCAATACGCCGGTTATTGCTCTTACGGCTAATGCAGTGGCGGGTGCACGGGAGGAATATTTTAAGGCTGGCTTTGATGATTATATCACTAAGCCTATTGATAGCCGTCAGTTGGAGCATTGTCTGATTAAGTATTTGCCGGAGACCAAGGTAAAGTATCAGACAGGGGAACTGCAACAGGTGGCGGAAGAAATAACTCTGCCAGCTTGGCTGTCATCTGTACCGGGGCTGGATACGGAAAGCGGCATAAAGCATTGTGGCAGTGTGGAGGCGTATTTATCCGCACTTACGGTATTTGCAGAATCATTGCCACGAACGGCGGAGGAAATCCAACGATTCTTTGCCAATTGCGAATGTGATAATTACACCACCAAGGTTCATGCCCTAAAAAGCACAGCCCGGGTAGCTGGCCTGAATGAATTATCTGAACGGGCCAGAAGACTGGAGGATGCAGGGAATAATTGCTATTTGGAAGAACTTACCACCGATACACCAATATTGTTGTCCCTGTGTCGTGATTATGCCAAGGCATTGGCTCCTTTAACAGAAAAATCTGAACCAGAAGAGGAAAATAAGGTGCCAATATCTGATGCTGAGCTGATGGAGGCATGGGAAACCATTGGCGATATTGTCAAAACCTTTGATTATGATAATTTGATGTATTTGCTGGGGGAATTGACAGGGTACAGGCTGGAGGCCAAGGACCGTAAAAAGCTTCAAGCATTACAGGAGGCTGCAAAGCTGCCGGACTGGGAAAAGCTGCAGGAGCTCATGAAACAGGGCTGAAAAAAGTAAAGAATTAAAAAAGGATGAAGGCTTGCTAATTTATTATATCAGCAAACGTTCATCCTTTATTTTTCCATATTTAATTTTTGGTTGAGTCCTTTAAATCCTGTTCACTTTGATATATATCAAGAATTATGTGTTTTACTACTACTATACATGGAACGGCCAAAAACATTCCCGCAGTGCCTAGAATTTCACCACCCAACACAACCCCCAAAATGGTAGTAATCGGGTGTATATCAAGGGCTTTGCCCACAATATTGGGATAAATGAGATTGTGGTTAATCTGGGTCATTATGAGATAAAAACAGGCTGTCTGAATAATCAGATACGGGGTGTCAGTTGCTGTCAGCATCACTCCAAATAGGGAGGCTACTGTTGGCCCCAGTACAGGAACAAACTCACAGATGCCACTGATAACTGCGAAAACTGAGGCGTACTTGTTGTCCATAATGGAGAAGTAGGAGTAAACGATAACACCAGTTATGCAGCACATGAGAAGCTGGCTACGGATGTAAATCTGCAAGGAGTGCAGCACAGCCGTAAAGAGATGAAAAACTCTTACCTTGTCTCTCCGCGGGAAAAGGTTGGCCATAAAATGAAGAATAGCCCTGCCGTCCTTAAGCAGATAGAAGGTAACAAAAATTATGATAACAAAATCGATAATCTTGCTGAAGGTGGATACTATGAATTTTAGGGATTCCCTCAAAAGATTGGAGCCCATGGAGGCTATATCGCCCCACATATTGTCCAGGGAGCTGTTGATGGAGGGCATATCCTGAATAAACTGCATATTTTGTATTTTGGCTGCCAGACGGGGTAAATCCATAATAAAACTGGAAAATGTCGGTATAAAGGATACGGATATAACTGTGGCCAG
>DFHJ01000087.1:0-298 GCA_002372665.1 Anaerovibrio lipolyticus | reverse complement strand
CAAAAAGAAGAATAATATAAGGCCCGCGGCTACAGACCGTGGGATTTTTTTGGATAATTTGTTTACCATCCCTACCAGCAGCAGCTGTACCAAAAGGGAAATAAAAAAAATGAATGCGAAGGATGGAAAGAACCAAAAGCCTGATGCCAGAGCCACAAAGGCCACAGCCAGGACTATGGATGTCTGACGGGCAGAAATCATAAATTGCCCTCCTTTATTAATTGGTATACAAGGCTAATTATACAGCAGTTGTTCATTTTTTTCCTTTTTTATTAGGAAAAACTTCTAAAATGAAAGA
>DFHJ01000021.1 GCA_002372665.1 Anaerovibrio lipolyticus | reverse complement strand
CATGTAAAGAAAAAGATTAAGGAAGACTAATATATTTTATTGATTATGTAAAAGGGGCTGACTGCAAAGCGGTCCCTTTTCGTACGTTTTCTATAGCCTTCTTTACACTTTTGTGTTACAATGAAATTTGTATTTTTGAATTTAGGAGGCAATCATGTCTTTTGATAAAGTTGACATACTAGGTGTAAAGGTGGATTCCCCTACTATGGGACAGGCTGTTGAAACTGTTCAGGGCTTCATTGAAAAGGGGGAGAGTACCCTTATTGCCACCGCAAATGCTGAAATGATAATGCGGGCTACCTATGATGAGGAGCTGAAGACCATATTAAATGCGGCGGATCTGGTGGTACCAGATGGTGCAGGAACCGTATGGGCTGCAGGCTATCTAGGCCATCCAATGCCTGAGCGTGTGGCTGGCTATGACTTGTCCCAGGAGCTGATGAAGCTGGCTCCCGAGAAAAATCAGCGGATTTACTTCTTTGGTTCTGCTCCGGGTGTGGCAGATATGGCCAAAAAGAAGGCTGAGGAGTGGTACCCTGGCATTAATATAGTAGGAACCCGCAATGGATTCTTTACAGCTGACGACGAGCCCCAGATTATTGCTGATATAAAGGCGGCCAAGCCGGATATTTTGTTTGTTGCCCTGGGGGTTCCAAAGCAGGAGAAATGGCTGTATGCTCATCTGAAGGAGCTGGAGGTTCCAGTTTCCATTGGTGTTGGCGGTTCCTTTGACGTTATGGCCGGTGTGATGCAGCGGGCACCTTTGTGGATGCAGCGGGCGAAGCTGGAGTGGCTTTTCCGCGGTCTGAAGCAGCCGAGCCGTATAGGTCGCCTTATGGCACTTCCGAAGTTTGTATTTAAAGTTATGGGAAGCAAAAAATAATATATGAACAGAGGCTTTGGGCTGGTAGTTTGACCCAGCTAAGGATTTAATCAGGTCGCAACGTGAAAAAGGTACATTTTGCTATGGCAAAATCGAATCAATCGCGATATAATATCTCCAGTTTAAAAGCCGTATCAGGAGGTGCAAATTTTGGGTAAATTCCATATTGTAAGAGAAGGATACGTTTTCATTTTCGGAGCTTTGGCTGTTGCTGTCTTTCTTGGACTTTTGCTGGGCCCATTGGGCGCAGTGGTACCAGTAATTTTGGCAGCATACTTCACATATTTTTTCAGAAATCCGGACCGTGTTATCCCAGCAGACGAAAATCTCATTGTTTCACCAGCAGATGGAACAGTGCAGGACGTGGTGGATGTTGAGTACGATGACTTTTTAAAGGGTCCTGGGACAAAGGTAATTATCTTCTTGTCAATTTTCAGCGTTCATGTGAACCGTAGTCCTATTGCTGGTGAGATCAAGACTCAGAAATATGTTTGCGGTCGCTTTAAGCCGGCTTACAAGGATGAGGTAGGCTTTGAGAATGAGCGCCACATGATTGGCATTGAAAATGATAGATTGAAGGTGACTGTAACTCAGATTGCAGGCATTTTGGCCCGACGTATCGTTTCCTGGGTGACCTTGGACGATAAGATGGAGAAGGGCGATGTATACGGTCTTATTAAATTTGCTTCATGTACTGAGATCGTGGTACCTAAGAACGTAGAGGTTCTTATGAAGAAGGGGGACAAGGTTCATGGAGGAGAGACCATTGTGGGGAGGATTAAGGACTAATGAGCAAATCTGTAATTCCTAATGCGTTTACTTCAGCTAATCTTGTTTTTGGAATGATTTCCATTTTATGTACTTTCAATGGTAATTTGACCTTCGGTGCTGTTTGTATTTTGCTGGCGTTGGTGGCTGATGGCTTGGACGGCAGAACTGCCCGTGCCCTTGGGGTTAGCTCTGAAATGGGTAAGGAAATGGATTCCCTGTGCGATCTGGTTTCCTTTGGTGCGGCTCCAGCTATGCTTGCATACAAGCTCCAGCTGGCAGATTTCGGTATTTTTGGCTGCGTTGCAGCAATTTTCTTTGCCCTTTGTGGTATGTGGCGTTTGGCACGCTTTAATGTCAATACCACTGTGGTTCATGGCTATTTCATGGGCCTGGCTATTCCCGCAGGTGGCTGTCTTATTGCTACATCCACACTGCTTATTAATGCTGTTGGTTACAATTTGGATGAAATATCCTACGCATATCCTGTTATTGTCATGGTGGTGGCATATCTTATGGTCAGCACCGTGCATTATCCTGATTTTAAGGGCGACGGCGAGAAGATGAATCTCGTTGCCAAGGTTGTTGCGGCAGCTGTTTTTGCCTCTATTCTGTGGATGGGCATTGATGGGATTGGTTATGCTATCCTCTTTGGCATTTTTGCGTCATATGCGATTTTTGGTATTATAAATCACAGTATTAATCTTATTTCCGGCAGCAAGTAAGTGGGATATAGCTGTTGTCAAAAAGGAGAAAGTAGTTAATGTTTTATCCGCTTGATATAATAATGATTCCACTACAGATTTTTCTGTTTTGTTTCACTATTTATTTCTTTATTATTGGTTTTTTTGGTTTGGTGGTTTTCCGAGAGAAGAAAATTACAACCCCGGAGAAGAAGTTTGCCTGTTTGATTGCGGCTCATAATGAGCAGGCAGTAGTTGGACATCTCGTAAAGAATCTTCAGGAGCTGGATTATCCTAAAGAGTTATATGATATTTATGTAATTGCAGATAATTGCACAGATGATACTGCCAAGGTTTCCCGTGAGGCTGGTGCTATTGTCTGCGAGCGCTTTGATCCAGAAAGAAAGACCAAGGGTTATGCCCTTGACTGGATGTTTGCCAAGCTCTTTGATATGGAAAAGGACATGGAGAAGCCTTATGATGCTGTTTGTATCTTTGATGCAGATAATCTGGTTCATCCAAGGTTCCTCATTGAAATGAATCATCACCTTATGAAGGGCGCCAAGATTATTCAGGGCTTTTTGGATGCCAAGAATCCTTACGATTCTTGGGTTTCTGCCACATTTGCTCTTTCCTTCTGGGTTATTGATTACCTCATTCATCAGGCCAAGACCAATTTGGGTCTGTCTGCTGTATTGGGTGGTACTGGTATGTGTATTACCACCGAGGTTTTGAAGCGTCACGGCTGGCGTGCCAACTGTCTGGTAGAGGATATGGAATTTACCATGAAGTCATTGTTGGAGGGCATTAAGACCACCTGGGCCGTGGATGCCATTATTTATGATGAAAAGCCTCTTACCTTTATGCAGTCCTGGTATCAGAGAAAGCGTTGGGCTCAGGGCCAGTTTGATGTGGCACATCGTTTTATACCTAAGCTGTTGAAGGAGGGCATCAAGCAGCGAAGTATTCCTATTCTGGATGGCTGCCTGTATCTGATTCAGCCGTATTTCCTGATGTTTACAGCCTTCTTCATTCTCATGGGTTATATTCAGGTATTTTATGGTCAGCAGATTTACACCAGTATTTATTCCTTTATGCCGAACCACCTTATGACAGCCATTACGATTATTCAGTATTTGTTGCCAATGATTATCCTCATTAAAATGAGGGCCAAGTGGAAGGCATGGTTATATATACCTCTTTATCAGGTATTTATTTATTCCTGGTTGCCAATCGTATTCTTGGGCTTTATTCACCGCAACGAGCATGAGTGGGCACATACCAAGCATACCCAGGCTGTAAGCTATGACCAGTTTATTGGTGGTCGCAAATGATGTAAATTACCCCTTCAGATGCGTTGGCAATGAAGGGGTTTCCCATTTATGATGGAGGATATAAAATATGTTTGAAATTCATGTAAGTGCCGAGTTTGAAGCAGCTCACAGAGTTGCAGGCTACAATGGAAAATGTGACAGACTCCATGGTCACAGCTGGATTGTGGAGGCGTCTGTTACCGGCAAAAAGCTGGATAATTTAGGTATGCTGGTGGATTTTAAGGTGGTTAAGGGCAGACTCCGTGATCTGCTGGAGACTTTGGATCATCAGTATCTAAATGAGCTGCCAGCCTTTGCTGATGGTCATAATCCTACTGCTGAGCATATTGCCAAATATGTTTATGAGGAAATGGCCAAGGCAGAGTTCTTTGATGACAATGTAAAGCTGAAGTACATTCAGGTTTGGGAATCTCCTAAATCTTCCGCGATATACTCATTGGAGTAAGGTAACTAAGGTAAATAAGGTTATGAATGCTAATCTAATCGAAATATTTTCCTCTGTACAGGGGGAGGGGCGTTATGTTGGTTGCCGTCAGCTCTTTGTACGTTTTGAGGGTTGTAATTTAAACTGTAAATACTGTGACACAGAAAATCAGGCGGGCACCCATCCGCTTTGTGGCGTGGAGACCTTCCCCGGCTCCCGCAAATTCCATGATGTCATAAATCCTTTGGAACCAACAGAGGTGGTGGCATATATTAATCGCTTTGTGATGGAGCTGCCGCATCAGGCAATCAGCTTTACAGGTGGTGAGCCGTTGCTCCATACGGTTTTCCTTCAGGAGCTTTTGCCTATGGTTACTACCAAGGTAATGCTGGAAACCAATGGCACTTTGCCTGATAAATTGGTCCAGATTATTGATAGGGTAGATATTATCAGTATGGACATTAAGCTGCCTCAGGCCACCGGGGAGGAACACTGGGAGGAGCATAGACGTTTTTTGGAAATTGCCAAGAAAAAGGATGTTTATGTAAAACTGGTGGTATCCGGTGATATTAACATGGATGATTATCAGAAGGCGATTGACCTTGTGGCTGGGGTAGATCCAAATATTTTATTAATCCTGCAGCCAGTTACACCACTAAATGGGGTGGAAGCAGCATTGCCGGAGCAGATGCTGGAGCTTCAGCAGCAGGCTCTGGAAAGCCTTAAGGATGTGCGAATTATTCCCCAGACCCATCGCATGATGGATCAATTATAAGAGGAGGAGCGACCGGTGGGAAAAAACTCTTTTTCAAATAAAGCAGCTGATTTTCTGCAAAAAACAGCAGAGCTTGTCCGTGAGGATTTTGGCTGGTTTATGCTTTTCTGGCTTTTAAGCTGCTCTACACAGGTTATTAAATGGGGCATGGCAGGCAAGACAGATTTGGTTATGTCCATGGCTTTTACAGGACTATTGATGGCACTGTTTGCCACTTTTATTACGAAATGGCTGTTTGTACCCAAGGCCAGTAAAATAATACGCTATATTTTGGTGGCATTGCTTTTTGCCGCTTTCATCATTGAGGCCTTTGTACTGTATCAGTATGGTGCCCTGACAGGGGTAGGAACAATCAATTCCATTTTTGAAACTAATCCTGAGGAATCTGCTGAGTTTATTAATACCTTTGTGGGAGCTGAGGGCGGCCTTTTGGTTGTTGTCATAATAGCTGTAATGTACTGTTTGGTGAAATATAAGCCATGGCACAAGCTGGAGGCAGATGCCATATCCAAGAAGGTCATTGCCGGCATCGTGGTGGTTGTATCCTCCTCTTATGCCGTATATATGTGCTTTGCTTACCCTGGCATAATGTTCGGCGGGGATAACCTTACGCCGCTGACCCGACTTATGGGAGCTACCAGTACGGCATGGAAAAATCATGTGGCTTATCAGGAGCTGCAGGCCAAGCTGGATGTGGATATACATCTTACCAAAAATGATGGGCATATTACTAATATTGTGTTTATTTTAGGTGAGTCTACCAATCGTAATCACATGCACCTCTACGGTTATCCAATGGAAAATACCCCTAATCTTGATGAGCTGTATAAAAAGGGGGAGATTGTTTTCTTCAAGGACGTGGTCAGTGCCCATTCAACTACAGTTGCTTCGCTGAGCAAGATTTTCACCTTCTGTGACCATGAATCCGATAAGCCATGGTATGAATATAATAATTTAATTGATATCATGAATGCGGCAGGATATAAGACTCATTGGTTATCTAATCAGGAGAGCTCCGGTATTTGGGGTAATGTGGCCCAGATTTATGCGGCCCATAGTGATGTCAGCCACTATACTCAGATTCGTGATTCCAAGGAGGACGAGGGCCGTGTGGATGGCGAGCTGTTCCCATTGGTGGATAATGCCATCGCTGGTATAGGTGACAGTAACAAGAATTTTTTTGTGGTACATTTGATGGGAGCTCATTTGGCCTATTATAATCGCTATCCTTTTGAATTTGCCAAATTCAATGAGACCAACATAACATTACCAGGCTATAATGATGAACAGAAGCAGGTTATCGCCCAGTACGACAACGCCCTGTTTTATAATGACTATATTGTCAGCGGCATAATTGATAAATTCCGTGAAACAAATTCCGATACTATCGTAATATATCTTCCTGACCATGGTGAGGCGGTATATGATGAGGGCGGTGTCAACGGGCATATTGAAGAAAATCCAAGCCGTCACATGATAGAGGTGCCTCTTATTATGTGGGCTTCCGAAAAGTTTAAGCAGAATCACCCGGAGAAGTGGGCCCTCATTCAAGAGGCTATTCAGAATCCATATATGACAGATGATATGATTCACACGGTGCTGGATATTGCCGATATTCATACTGCTGATTTTGATCCATCCAAGAGTATCATCTCACGCAGCTTTAATAAGCTGCGGCCACGAATCTTTGATGACAAGGATTACGACAGGGAAATTTTGGGTACTGGCAAATAAAGCTATTTAAAATTAAGAACGGATTAAAAGATTAAACTTCAGTTAGAATTACCTTCCATGTCTAAACAACTTGCTGTAATTAGGGTAAAATAAGGTACGACAGTTTTTAAGGTTCAGTCATGGGAGGTGCAGTTATGGACAAGATACAGCATAAAAGAGAACAAGAACTGGCAACTGTGACTGAAATGATTGGCATTTTTTGCCATGATGTCCACAAAACGGCTGGTGATCAGCTCTGCCATGAATGTCAGGATCTTCTGGATTATGTGAAAAAAAGGGTGGAGGTTTGTCCCCGAATGGGTGAGAAAACCTTTTGCAGTGCCTGCAATACCCATTGCTTTGCTCCTAATCGTCGGGAACGCATAAGAATGATAATGCGGTACAGTGGGCCAAAGATGATGCTCCGTTCGCCGCTTTTGGCAATTAAGCATAAGCTTACAGAATGGTTTGCAATAAAGCAAAAAATACTGTAGAATTTGTTTACAAACGGCTTAGGTTGTGCTAAAATGTCTTTAAATAGTGAGTTGATTATCAAAGAGTGGGTGCAAACCCGCTCTTTTGTCTTATGTTTAAGATTAAAAAATGAATATGTAAAGGGGGAACGCGTATGAGCAAACTTATAGAAGACACTGTGGAAAAAATTGTTGAAGAGCTTCTTGATGGTACCAATATTGAGCTTGTGGCGGTTGAATACGTCCGTGAAAAAGACTGGTATCTGAGAGTGTTTATTGATAAAGAAGGCGGCATTGAATTAGATGATTGCCAGGAATTAAGTGGTCGTCTTGGTGATATCCTCGATGAAAAGGATGTTATCAAGGGTGCATATATGCTGGAGGTTTCTTCTCCAGGCCTTGATCGTGAGTTGAAGAAGGAAAAGGATTTCAGACGTGAACAGGGTAAAAAGGTTGATGTTAGCTTGTATGCCGCAGAGGATGGCAACAAGGTATTAGTAGGTGTATTGAACGGCTATGATGGAGATAATGTGACCATCGACGAGCAGGTAATTCCAATGGACAATGTTGCTCAGGTTCGTTTACATATAGATTTTTAGGAGGTTTTTTAGTGGCTACCAAATTGAAGAAGAGCAAGTCTGCAGCAGCTGCTGATACAGGCTTTATGGAGGCAGTTGAGGTTTTAGGAAAGGAAAAGGGCATTGCGCCGGAAATTCTGTTTGATGCAATTGACAAGGCATTGGCTTCTGCCTACAAGAAAAACTACAATAACGAGGCTAATTGTCGTGTAAGTCTTGACCGTCAGACTGGCGAATATCATGTATATGCGATTAAGGAAGTAGTGGATGAGGTTGAAAATCCTGTTACTCAGATTTCCCTGGGCATGGCTCAGCAGAAGTCAGCAGATTATGCTGTAGGTGATACTCTGGAGGAGGAGGTTACTCCTGCAAACTTCGGACGTATTGCGGCACAGAATGCAAAGCAGGTAGTTGTACAGGCTATTCGCGAGGCTGAGAGAGGTATTATATTCAGTGAATATGTAAACCGTGCCAACGATATTATTACCGGTGTGGTACAGCGTGTTGAGAACAAAAATGTATATATCGACCTTGGTAAAACTGAGGCAATTCTCGGAGCCAGCGAGCAGATTCCACACGAGGTTTATACTCCTAATGACCGTATTAAGGCTCTCATCATTGAGGTTAAAAATACAAACAAGGGACCACAGGTGTTGGTATCCCGTACTCATCCAGGGCTTCTGAAGCGCCTCTTTGAGCTGGAGGTTCCTGAAATTCAGAGCGGTGATGTGGAGATTAAGTCCGTTGCCCGTGAGCCTGGTATGCGTTCCAAGATTGCCGTATATGCAGCAGACGAAAATATCGATGCTGTAGGCTCCTGTGTAGGTCCCCGTGGAACTCGCGTTCAGTCCATCGTTGAAGAACTGAGAAACGAAAAAATCGATATTGTTAAATGGAGTGAGGATCCTGTACAGCTGATAGCCAATGCACTTAGCCCTGCAAAGGTTGTATCTGTAGCTATCAACGAGGAGGAAAAGCTCTCCCGTGTAATTGTTCCTGATTATCAGCTTTCTCTGGCTATTGGCAAGGAAGGACAGAACGCCCGCCTTGCAGCTAAGCTTACTGGCTGGAAAATCGATATTAAGAGTGAATCCCAGGCGGAGGAATTCGGCTTTGATGATGAGGAAAGCACTGAGGAGCTTGACCTTGATGATTTCGCAGATGATGAGTTTGCTTCTGAAGAAGAGTAAGAAAAGTAAGGGTGACAGATATGGCAACAGTAAAGAAAATTCCAACCAGACTTTGCATAGGCTGTCAGGAGCAGCATCCCAAGAAGGAGCTGGTACGGATTGTACGCAGTCCTGAGGGGGACTTTTCCGTGGACCTTACCGGTAAGAAGGCAGGCCGGGGAGCATATATCTGCAATAATAAAGAATGCTTTGACAAGGCCGTAAAGGAACATCGTTTTGACCGTTCATTTAAGTGTACGGTAGACAAAAACATTTTTGATGAGCTGAGTGAACAGCTTTTTAAATAAATTATGAATAAGACGAAAATACTGAATTTGCTTAGTATGGCACAGCGGGCCAACAAGGTGGTTTCCGGTGATTTTGCCGTAACGAAGGCAGTACAAGGACGAAAAGCCTTGCTGATGATTGTGGCAGAGGATGCTTCTGAGGAAACAAAGAAAAATTATCAGCGTATGGCGGATGATGCAGAAATAAACGTATATTATCTATTTGACAGAGAAGAACTTGGCCACTGTATAGGAAAGGATTTCCGGGCGGTGGCTGCCATAATGGATAAGGGCTTTGCAGATGCTTTATCCAAACTCTTTGAAGACAGATAGTCATTCGGGGGTGGATTGATGAGAATACATGAATTTGCAAAAGAAATAAATACAGAGAACAAGAAGATTATTGAGATATTAGAGCGAAATAACATTGCCGGAAAAAAGCATTCCAGTTCCATCAGTGATAGTGAAAAGAAGCTGGTGCTTGATGCATTAAAGGGGGCTTCTACAGCGAAAAAGACTGAGGCTCCTAAAAAGACTGAAGCACCGAAGAAGCCTGAAACAACAAAGAAGTCACAGCAGGCTGAAAAGGCAAAGGCTCCTGAACAGAAGCATGAAAATAAACAAGAGCAGAGAGCTGAGCATAAGCCAGAGCAGAAAAAGCCACATGAAGCTAAGCATGGTGAGGCCCCAGCCAAGAAAAACAGCGGTTTCAGTGCTCCACGTCCAGTAAACAATAACGGCAGCCACAATAACCGTAATTTTGACCGCAACCGTAACAACGGTGAACGGAAGAATAACGGTGGGCAGAGTGGTTTTGAGCGTAACCGTAATGAGGGCGGCTACGATAACCGTCCACAGCAGGGCAGGAAGTTTGGCGGCCATATGAGCAAGCAGATGCCTGTAATGAACGATGGCGGCCGTAATGATCGCAATGATCGTAATGACCGCAACAGAAATGAAAGAAATAATCGTATGGAGCGTAATGACCGTATGGAGCATAATGATCATATCCGCAATGGTAAGGATCGCAACAAGAACAACAGAAATAACAACTTTAAGAATGGCGGCGGCTTTAACAATAGCAACAACCGCAATGGCAAGAATTTCCGTGGTAACAAGAACAACCGCAACAACAAGAATCAGCAGCCAGCTCCTAAGATGGAGATTGCCCGTCCTAAGAATATCAAGGTAGGAGAGACCATTGTTGTAAAGGACCTCGCCAGCAAGATTAGCTGTACTGCCGCTGATATCATCAAGAAGCTGATGTTGATGGGTGTTATGGCTACCATTAATCAGGATATTGATTTTGATACAGCTACTTTGGTGGCTGCTGAGTTCGGCGTAAATGTAGAGGAGCTACCTCCAGAGGTAGATCTTACTGAAATTCCTGAAATTGAGGATGATCCAAAGAGCCTTGTGATCCGTCCACCTGTTGTTACAGTAATGGGTCACGTTGACCATGGT
>DFHJ01000120.1 GCA_002372665.1 Anaerovibrio lipolyticus | reverse complement strand
ACCTGAAACGTGCGCGTCTACCAATTCCGCCACCTGGGCATTTTACTTCGTTAAGGCCATTCCTTAACGCTCTTTTTTGTTCAATATGTGAGCGGAAAACGGGACTCGGACTCGCGACCCCAACCTTGGCAAGGTTGTGCTCTACCAACTGAGCTATTTCCGCATAATATGGAGCGGAAAACGAGACTCGAACTCGCGACCCCCACCTTGGCAAGGTGATGCTCTACCAACTGAGCTATTTCCGCACTTTTTATGTAGTTATCAGCAATCCCACCGCCTCGGTGTCTCGCTGACTGACAAAACATATTCTACTGTTTTCAGATATACTTGTCAACACTTTTTTATATTTTTTTCATTTTGTCCGATGTTAACAGATAACTTCATCTGAACAGGTTATCATTTCATTAATCATTAAAGGAGTCATTTACCTATTTTCCTACCTATAAAAATATTCATTACTGCACAGCATGATAATAGTATATATGCTTTCATCATCCTCACACGAAATCTAAAGTCCATATTTATCTTTCAGATTCGATTTACTAAGAACTCATAGCAAAAAATATTGTTTTTAAAAAGGATTTTACTGACCAATATAGAAGTATAAACATAATATTACTTAAAGAATAAGGAGAATTTTATGGGCAATCTGCGAGTATTTGTGATAGACAATTCCATATCTTTTCAGAATGCCTTGGTTCAGAAGCTAAGCGACCTACTGCCAGCCGGCAGTATTATTGACAGTGCCACCCAGCCGGCAGAGGCTCAAAAGAAGCTGTCCGCCTTTAAGCCAACAGCTATTATCTTAAATCTGGCTTTGGGCGCTATGATGATAAATCAGGATAAGTTTCTGCCTATGCTGGTTAAACAACACCCAAATGTTCCTATTATAGTTTATGGCATATCAAATAATGTTTCCCAGACAGCCAAATTCCTTGGAGCTTCTGCTTATTTTAAAAAGCCTAGTTTCGGTGAGCCCACCCAGCCTTTTTTTGATGGTATTATAAAAGCCCTGCAGGACAACAGTGCCTCTGTCAGATTACCTCAAAAGCAGGCTGGTGTTGTCACGGCAACAAAAATTGCACCACCTGCGCCAGCACGCCAGAGTTCACCTTCGCAAAGCTCCTCTACACCATCAGGTGAGCCTGTTATCAGCATACCAGCTGGGCATGGCACCATCGATCTTATTGCCATTGGAGCCTCCACCGGGGGAACGGAGGCTTTGTCCGCCATTCTCCCCGCCCTAAAGCCCCCACTGCCGGGTATCGTCATTGTGCAGCATATCCCCCCTATGTTTTCACGGCTGTTTTCGGAACGTCTTAATGGGGTATGTGCCCTGACCATAAAAGAGGCTGCTAACGGAGATGTGGTAAAACCCAACCATGTGTATATTGCCCCAGGGGGCAAGCACATGTCAATTATTCGTCAAGGAAGTAATTATGTTATCGAGTGCAAAGCCGGGCCACCAGTACACAGTGTATGCCCTGCCGTGGATATACTCTTTGACAGCGTAGCTGACGTAGCTGGAAATAAGGCTATGGGAGTTATCCTAACAGGTATAGGTAAGGATGGCGCAGCTGGCCTTTTAAAAATGCGCAAAAAAGGCTCACCTACCATTGGGCAGGATGCGGCCACCTGCACAGTTTACGGTATGCCGAAGGTTGCCTTTAGTATGGGGGCAGTACAACAGCAATTGCCTCTTTCCAGCATACCAGAAGCTATACATAAGATTGCCAGATAAAGGAGCAGGATTATGGATAACAAAAGACATTTGTCAGCATTGAATATCTGGGGATTGTCCCTTGGCTGTGCCGTAGGCTGGGGTGCTTTTATGGTACCGGCCAATCTTTTTATACCTACGGCAGGTCCATTGGGCACCGTCATTTCCATGGGGCTTTCCACTGTACTTCTTCTCATTATTGCCTACAATTTTTCCCAGCTGGTCAACCGATATAATGACGATGGGGGAATCGTGGCCTATACACGCAACATATTGGGATATGATCATGCCTTTTTGGCTGGGTGGATTTTAATTATCGCCTACCTGTCTATCATGTGGGCAAATGCCACCGCCACCATTTTATTATCACGATTTCTGTTTGGGGATGTTCTTGCCTGGGGATATATGTATACCGTTGCCGGATTTGACATAAACTTCGGTGAGATTCTTTTCACATGGATGGTATTTTTCGTATTTGGTCTCTTTTCCTGCTACGGCGATATCCTCCGCAAAATTATAAACACCTGCCTGGCAGTGCTGTTTTTTGCTACGGTGGTAATGTTATTTGTTGCCCTATACATCTACACGCCTACTGATGTTTTTTACCCGCCTTTCCAGAATGTAACCTCCCCGGCTATGCAGATTTTTAGCATGGTCATGCTGGCGCCATGGATGTTCTTTGGTTTTGAGGCCGTCACCCATACAAGGAGCCTTTTTAAGTTTTCCACCCGTAGGCTATTTCCTATTATGGTAGCCTCAATAGTGGCCGGCGGTATTATCTATGTTTTACTGGCCGCCATGGCGGTTATGGCTATTCCATCGGAATTTTCCTCCTGGACCAGTTACATTGCCCAGAAAAATTCATTGGACGGTATAAAAGGGCTGCCGGTATTTAACAGCGTATACAATGTTTTCGGGCAGGAAGGTCTCGTTATACTGTTTCTTTCCATTCTTGCAGCCATATCCACCAGCCTTTTGGGTCTATACCGCATTACAGGTACAATTATCCAATATTATGGGACCCATAAAATATTGCCGGAATGGTTCAGCAAAGAGGCCAAAGATGGCACCCCACAAAATGGAATTATTTTCGTTATGTTAATTTCCATGCTGATTCCTTTCCTGGGGCGGGTATCAGTAGTCTGGCTCTGCGATGTTATTACTGTTGCAGGTGCAATAGCCTATGGCTATGCTTCCTTGTGCTCCTATATCACCGCCCGGCGGGAGAATGATCAGCGCGGTAAATGGCTAGGCGGAATTGGCGTGGCTGTTTCCGCCATGTTTTTCTTCTTCCCTCTTATTCCTGGACTGCTGCTGGGTGGCTCATTGGAAACAGAATCCTATCTTATGTTATCAGGCTGGAGTCTTTTTGGATTTGTTTACTACTGGTATGTATTCAAAAACGACGAACAGCACCGCTTTGGTAACAGTACCTCCATGTTTATTATGATTCTTTTCCTTAACTTTTTCTCCAGCAGTTTATGGCTCCGTCAAAGGCTGGAGGGCTGGATAAGTATTATTCCTTCCGAATGGGAGTCTATTTCCTACAGTGAATTGGCCGCTGACAGCTTAGTACAGGACAGCATGATGCAAATGCTGATGATTTTATTTATTTTACTGCTAATGGCAGATATATTTATCACCATAAAGAGGCGTGAAAAAAAGCTGTTTCAGACCTTTCAGCATCAGCATGAAATCAATCAGGCCAAAAATACCTTTTTGGGCAATCTTTCCCACGATATTCGCATTCCTATGGAAGCAGCTCAAACATCAGTCCATCTTGCTTTGGAAAATTGCACAATCTGTGCCGGATGTCCAGAAGAAAATTGTCAACGGCGAATCCCTGACCGCCTGACGGATTGTTTGGGTAAACTGGATACCCACAGTCAGCTTCTGGTAGGACTAATCGATAATATGCTTAAAAAAGGCAGTATTATGCACAATACGCACATGGATAAGATACCTATCGACTCCGTCACGGTGGATTTGCGGGAACTGCTCCAACAGATGAAAGACCTGTTTTCCCTGCAAATGCAGGAAAAAAACCTCTTTTTTGAAGTTTATCCTGTAGATTTACAGCACCCGATGGTGTTCTGCGACCGAATCCAGCTAAAACGCCTGTTAATCAATTTACTGAGCAATGCCTATGAGTATTGCTCAGCCAATGGTGGGGTTATGGTAACTTTAGTGGAAGTTTCATCCATGCCGGAAGGGGAACGAGCCCTCTACGGAGATTATGAAATTCATGTTCACGACACCGGTATTAACATCCCACCAATCATAGTAAAAAGCTTGACGGAGGATTATCACCCGGATTATAGCGACATGAGTGGCCTATATATTTCCCGCAGCATTGTACAGTCCATGGGAGGCACTATAGAAGTTGACTCTGCCTCGGAACAGCCTGGCAAGGATATCGTTGTAAAATTCACCCTTCCTATCGTAGCAAAGGAGATGTGCTTATGAATACGCCACAGGAAACCAACAAGGGACACCTGCTCACACTCCTTAATGTGTGGGGCCTGTCCTTCGGCTGTGCTGTCGGTTGGGGAGCTTTCATGCTGCCCGGCAATCTTTTTCTGCCCAACGCAGGCCCAGTAGGAAGTATATTGGCCATTATTCTTGGTGGCCTGATTATGCTGATTATTGGATCCAATTTCTGTATGTTGGCTGGAAAAATGCAGGATAGCGGTGGTTTTTTCGCCTATACCCGGGAAATTATGGGTCATGACCATGCTTTTCTTGCTGGCTGGGCCCTTATCATTACATATCTGTCAATTATGTGGGCCAATGCCACTGCCGTAATTGTACTGGTTCGCTTTACCATTGGGGATGTGCTTCAATGGGGTTTTCACTACCAAGTGGCCGGTTTTGACGTTTATGGTGGTGAAATTATTGCTACCTGGGGAGTCATTATTCTCTTTGGTTTATTTTCCGCCTTTGGAGGAGGGATAAAACAGGCCGCCAACACCATACTTGCCTTTATATTAATTGGTGGAATTGTCATCCTATTCTGTGGGGTACTGGCCATGAGTCCACAGCACGCCAGCTTTTATCCTGCCTTTGCCCCTGATATAGGCGGTACGCCATTTTTGCAGTTGCTGAGTATATTTATGGTAGCACCATGGATGTTCTTTGGCTACGAATCCATAACCCATGGCAGCCAGCAGTTCCACTTCCCAACCCAATACATGTTTCCTCTTATTATTGCAACCGTTGTGTCCACTGTATTGGCTTATTGCTTACCAATCGCAATTGCCGTTATGGGCATTCCGCCGGAATATCACGGATGGAATGAGTATATCAACAACCTGGGCAACCTGGAGGGGCTCAAAGCATTACCTTTGTTTTACAGTGTGAAATCCCTTTTGGGAAGCACGGGTTTAGGCATTTTGACAGCAGCCATCCTCGCCGGTATTCTTACCGGGATTATCGGTCTGTATCGGGGAGCCTCCTATTTGCTGCAGGCCATGGCTCAGGATAATCTCCTGCCAGCGGCAATAGCCGAAGAAACCAAGGATGGTACTCCCCGCAATGCTATTATCTCAATTATGATAGTATCATTGCTTATTCCCCTGCTGGGCCGTACGGCCATTGTGTGGCTGGTGGATGCCATTACCATAAGCGGTTCCATCGCTTATGCCTATGTTTCCCTTTGTCGCTACCGGGAAGCCACAGTAAGTAAGGATTCAGCTGGAAAATTCCTTGGTATCACCGGTTTTATTATCTCCATATTTTTCTTCTTCTGCCCGATAGTTCCAAACCTGCTGATTGGAACCACCCTGAATACAGAGTCGTATTTACTGTTGGCGGTGTGGAGCATTATAGGGCTTATCTATTA
>DFHJ01000044.1 GCA_002372665.1 Anaerovibrio lipolyticus | reverse complement strand
CCAGCATGGCCCATACGTTTTCCTGGAGGCGCCTGAACACCGGAGATGAAGGCAATAACAGGTTTCTTCATGTTCTCCTTAATCCACTGGGCAGCCTCTTCCTCTGCAGTACCGCCGATTTCACCGATCATCATGATAGCCTTGGTCTCGTCATCCTCATTAAAGAGCTTCAGAGCATCGATGAAGTCAGTACCCTTAATAGGGTCACCACCGATACCGATGGCAGTGGTCTGACCGATACCAGCGTTGGAAAGCTGGAAGGTAGCCTCATAGGTCAAGGTACCGGAACGGGAGATAACGCCTACATGGCCCTTCTTGTGAATGTAGCCAGGGATAATACCCATCTTGGCCTCATCAACGGTGAGAATACCAGGGCAGTTTGGACCGATAAGACGGGTCTTCTTGCCCTCCATATAACGGCGAACCTTAATCATATCCTGAACAGGAACATGCTCGGTGATACATACCACCAAATCCAGCTCAGCCTCAACGCCTTCCATGATGGAATCAGCAGCGAAGCGGGCAGGAACGAAAATTACGGAAGCAGTGGCACCAGTAGCCTTTACTGCATCCTCTACTGTATCAAATACAGGAACACCCTCTACAGTCTGACCAGCCTTGCCTGGAGTAACACCAGCCACAATGTTGGTACCATATTCCAGCATCTGCTTGGTATGGAAGGCTGCAGTTTTACCGGTTATACCCTGTACAATTACCTTTGTATCCTTATTAATCAAAACACCCATTTCAGCAGACCTCCTTAGTTCTTCTTAGCTTCTTCAACGCGCTTAACGATATCCTGAGCACCGCCCTCCATGGTAGGAGCCATAAATACGTTCTTAACAGGCTTCTCGGTGAGAATCTGACGACCGCGCTCAACATTGGTACCTTCGAGTCGAACAACTACTGGAACTGGGATGCCATCCTGACCGGTCTTCTCAGCAATAATCTGAGCGGCCTTCTGGATACCTTCGGCAATAACATCACACTTGTTGATACCACCAAAGATATTTACGAAAATGCCCTTGGCCTGACCACCATCAAGCATAATCTCAAATGCGGTGGCAATCTTCTCCGGAGTGGAGCTGCCGCCTACATCCAGGAAGTTTGCAGGCTCACCGCCATAATACTTCAAAATATCTACAGTTGCCATGGCAAGACCGGCACCGTTAACCATGCAGGCTACGTCGCCACCAAGGTTAACATAGTTCAGTCCCTCATTGGAAGCCCACAGCTCCTTAGGATCCTCTTCGGTCTCATCACGAAGCTCCACAATATCAGGATGACGGAAAAGTCCGCTGTCATCAAAATTCAGCTTGGCATCAAGGCAAATAACATCGTCCTCAGCGGTAACAACCAATGGGTTAATCTCAACCTGGCTGCAATCCTTGCCAATAAATGCGTTGTACAGCTTAATCATGGTAGCAGAAGCCTTCTTGATAGCCTCTGGCTTAAAGTGCATCTTGTAAGCCATGCGGGTTGCCTGGAATGGAGCAAGACCAATAGCAGGGTCAATGTACTCCTTGATAATCTTTTCAGGGGACTCAGCAGCCACCTTCTCGATTTCCATACCGCCCTCTTCGGAACCGATCATAACGATCTTGGCAGTGGAACGGTCATTAACAAAGCTCAGGTAATACTCTTTTGCTATATTGGAGCCTTCCTCAATGAGAAGACGGCTAACCTTCTTGCCATCCGGACCAGTCTGGTGGGTAACCAGAATCTTGCCCAAAAGCTCGGTAGCATAAGCCTTAACCTCATCCAGATTCTTGGCAATCTTAACGCCGCCGGCTTTTCCACGACCACCAGCATGAATCTGTGCCTTAACAACAGTTACCTTAGAGCCCAGTTCCTTAGCTGCCTCTACTGCCTCTTCAACAGTAAAAGCTGGCTTTCCATTTGGCACATTAACACCAAATTGTCTCAGGACCTCTTTGCTCTGATACTCATGAATGTTCATCTTTTCTGTCCTCCTCTATTTTACCCCGTAATGTATAACAATATACCCTTGCTAACAAATACATCATATAACTTTTTAGGGAAAATGTCTACTTTTATCTGTTTTTCTTCTAAAAATAGGAAAAAGTTGGGCAATTCGTTTGACAAACTACTTCCAACTTTTCCAATATATATCCGTACTATTCTGCTGTCAGCTTATCCATGAATTCATCCGTTGACATAGGCTTGGCATAATAATAGCCCTGTATCAGCCTACAGCCTATATCCCTCAAAAAATTCACCTGGGGTTCCGTTTCTACCCCCTCGGCTATAACGTCCATGCCGAGGTCATGGGCCATATTCACAATGCTCTTCATGATAGTAGCCGCCCTCGGCGATGTTTCAATATCCTGAACAAACTTCATATCCAGCTTTAAAATATCCATAGCAATATTCTTCAGCATATTTAAGGAAGAATATCCACTGCCAAAATCGTCCATCAGCACCGTAAGTCCGGCATTTTTCAACCGCCGCAATATTTTCACCATCTGGGTCGGATTGTCCACATAGGCAGTTTCTGTCATTTCTATCCGCAGCATCCAGGGCTCCAGATCATATTTGACCAGAAGGGAAGTCATGTAGTCAACAAAATTGTGGTCGTACATATTCACTCTGGACACATTCACCGATACTGGTACCACATCCAATCCATTATCCCGCTGACGACTGAGGAAACGACAGGCCGACTCCCAGGCAAAACGGTCCAGCCTCGTTACAAAGCCGTTCTTCTCAAAGACAGGTATAAACACTCCGGGGCTTATCATGCCACGCTGTGGATGATTCCAACGGATAAGGGCCTCTGCTGACTTAATCTTATTTGTGGCGGAATCATAAATTGGCTGGAGGAAAATACAGAAGTTATTGTTATCCAGTGCCCCTTCCATATCCCGCACCAGCATCTGCTCCTCCATAAGAGCTGTTCTTAGCTGCTCGTCATAATAAGCAAACCTTCTGTTGTAATTTCCCTTTACCGTATTCATTGCCATGTGGGCCCTGTCCAGCATCTTGTTTACTGTAAGATAAACATTATCCACGGTGAAAACCCCGGCATAAAACATAATGCTTCTATAGACAGCCAAGGAGCGCATAACCGCATCCAGTCCCTGGATAACCAGCTCCATATCCAAGGAATTTTCCGGCATACACAGGGCAAAATGATCAGCAGACAGTCTGGCCGCCAGTCCGCGATTCCCCACCACTGTCTTAAAGTAGGCTGCTGCTGTCTTTAATATCATATCTCCCGTTTCCATATTAAAGAGCTCGTTGATAACCTTAAAACAGCTGATATCAAGATATACGATACAATACTGGGTTGCCCGGTTCTCCTGAATCATCTCCGCAGTTTTTTCCAGCATGGTATGGTGGTTGTAAAGACCTGTGAGCGGGTCCGTTTCGATAAGGGTCTGCATGGCACTGATTTTTTCCGCCTGAAGGCGCTGACGTTCCTTGCGCCATTCATTCTCCTGTCGTGCCATAACATTCCGTACCCGGCACTGCACCACAATAGGGTTATATGGTTTGGTAATGAAATCTGCTGCCCCGTTTTCCAATGCCTGAATCTCGCTGTTTAAAAGGCCCTGGGAGGTAGTCACCACCACAGGTATGTCCTGAAACCTTGGGTGCTTATGGATTACTGCCAAAAGCTCCATGCCCCCCATTACGGGCATTATCAAATCCAGGAGTATAATATCCACATTACGGGTCTCCAGAATATCCAATGCCTCTTTGCCGTTAGGGGCCTCCAATATTTCGTAATCTGTTTGAAAAAACTGGGAAAGTATGGCCCGGTTGATTTCCACATCGTCCACGATAAGCATTACTGCTCTGTCCATCATATCATCCACCACATTTCTTGGATAATTTACTACAACATTCTTTCATAATATATTCCACAAATGTGGCTATATTCCTTTTTGCACAACAAAAAACCTGCTGGCAGTTTTACCTGTCAGCAGGTTTAGTTTGTTTAATCAGTAACTATTTCTTTCTAATTTAGATTAGAAGGAGAAGGTTACCTGAGTGAAGATCTTTCTAGCCTTGTCGTTGCCGCCACGGTTTACAACCTTACCATCGAAGTACTGGATGGAACCAACAATGTTCTTCATGAAGGTGTAGTCAACGCCAACCTTCCAGCCCTTAGTACCAATTCTACGGTCATTATTCCAGTAAACAGTATCATAAGTAGCCCATGGAGAAGCAGTTGGGCTCAGCTTCTGATAACCTACATAAGCACCCCAGGACTTAGCTACGGAAGCCTTAGCGCCCTTGTAGTTAACCTGAATATTGTAAGAATCCTTACCCTGATTGTTCAATTCCTTATTAGCACGGGCATAATCACCAGTGATGTAGAAGTCGCCAGCCTTGTAGCCGAGGCCAATACCCCATACACCAACAGACTTGCTACCATCAATCTGACGAAGACCGTTGCTGAAATTATAGTAACCAACATTAGCATCGAACTTGCCATTTACATAGTTTACATTAGTACCGAGAATACGGCTCTGTATACCACCAGCTGCTGGTTCGATAACACCAGTCCTGCTGTTAACAGCAAACCCACGGGCAGCCTGACCACCTACTCTGCTGCTAGAAGACTTACCAGCATCGAGAGTCCAAGAAATCTTGCCATCCTTACTCAAAGCCTTGTTAAAGGTCACCTGAGCACCAGTGATTTCGGTATCGAATACCAGGCCATGAACAAAAGGAGCATGGTCATTAGGGTTTTCCTTACCAGCATAGATGTCAGTGGTACCAACCTTGCCATGTACCCACAACTGCTGAATCTCAGCACCACGGTTTGTAGAAGCGTCCTGATTTACATCATGATTCCACTCAACACGCGCAAAGCCATCAACCTTGTTGTTAATCTTTACAGCACTGTTCAAACGGAAACGAATGAACTGCTCATCCAAGCGGCCTTCATTGTTGTTACCGCCGCTTCTGTCCCAACGATAACGGATGAAACCGCTGTGCTTAACGTTGTCCATGCGGGACTCGAGATCGTCCATGCGAACGCCCAAGTTAGCAAGCTCATCACGGAACTCAGCAGCCAGCTTGTCTACCATAGCCTTGGTAGCAGCGTCGCCAGTCTCAACCTTAGCCATAGCCTTAGCTACGATCTGAGCCATCTCATAACGGGTCATGTTCTGGTTGCCACGGAAGGTGTTATCAACAGCATAGCCGTTTACTACACCCTTAGCCTGCAGCTCGGAAACTGCATCATAAGCCCAGTGGTCAGCAGGAACATCAGCGAAAGGATTAGCAGCTGCAAAAGTAGTGGAAGCAGCGCCTACTACCAGAGCGGTAGTCAATGCGGATACGAGAGTCTTCTTCATTTGAGAACTCCTCCTTTAATAAAATAAAACTATTATTCGACATCAGAGTCTCAAGAAGCTCTTTTCCGCGAGTATCCATGTTCCCTCAGCGTACAGGCCTCTTTCTTCTCTGATACAATGGTATAGTAACACAATCATTTTAACATTGCAACCATTTTCAATAAAATTAATTTATTACTTAGACTTTTTTAATCTTTCTTTAATTTAAAAGCCGCAGCACAAGCCATAAAATGCCTTCCCCTCTGGGGAAGCACCATTCTGGTACTAGGAGCAGAGCTCCGTCGGTGCCTGATAGGGCGGATTAATGCCTTCCCCTCTGGGGAAGGTGCCCGAAGGGCGGATGAGGTTTACTCAAGCCATTCCCCTACATCTGTGTTGTTCATGGTATTCGGGAAGGCAGGCCGATAGCTCTGGCAAAACCGCAAAACCTCCTCCATAATCATATTGTTTCCCAATGCAGCATTGGTATAACCATAGACAATGGAAGGCACCTCACTGTAGGAGGTGAGCTTTCTGGTGTCATACTGATATATCTTGGTATATGTGTACTGATAGGACTGCTCCGCCAGATTATATACCACCCCGTAACAATACATGGTGTTGTAAAGAGATTTAACCATATATACATCTGCCGTGACGGCATCATCCTGAACATTAATGGTTTTAACATCCACATAGTAGCCGGTGCCATCAAGGCTGTCCACGAAATGGCGATCCACCCTTTGAGCCGCCTCTGCATTATCGATACCGCCCCCAAGGCACACCACGAAAGTGAGAGCCGCCACTATGGCCACAGCTCCTTTAAAGCGATTAATTATATTTTTATGCATCATAATCTTTATATTTTCTATTAATTTCATGGTTCTATTTTTTTCCATTGCTTTCATTACCTTCTGCATCTATTTTAGCTTCACTATCAGCAACAATTTCCTGTTTTTCAACGCTGTCCGCATTTTCTTCCACCACCGAGGATGACAGCTCATACTCCACCACAGAGCCCTCTGCTTGAGATTTTCTGAACTGCTGATGGAAACGACGGCGCTTCAGCAACGCCCTTTCCATATCATCCAGCTCCTCCTCCGGCACCTCCTCAATAGGGATTTCCTCATTCAGAATATCACCATCAAGCTCATGATTGGCATGGACCATCAGTGGCTGCTTTGGTTCCCTTGACTTCAATGCAAAGAAGGTAATAGCACCTATCAGAAGCCCCATAACAATGCCTACCCCAAGACTGAGGGGGCTGCCCTGCTGGGTCCAGCTATCCTGCGGGGCCAGCTTTATCTGCCAATAGCCCCCCGGCACTCTGGCTGAGGATGAGGCAAAGCTGTCACCGATTTCCCCTTCGGAGCGACCTATAAGGCCGTCATTGTCCATATCCTTGTTGTTTCCGTAAAGGGCATAATCATAGCCGGAATTAACCAAAGCATGGTAGGAATCGTCCTGAATGGCGTCAGGCATTTTCAATATTTCCGCCACGTTGCCGATATAATCGAATTTTGCAGTACGACTGTTGTAGGCCAGCACCGGGGACATGGCAATCACCACCATGCCACCATCCTGTCTGGTCACAGGGCCCACTGCCAGGGATTCCCCATCACCGGACATCACCATGTCCTGCATCTTGGCAAATACCGTTGCCAGCTTCTGGTCACCGGCGAAGCTAAATCCCGCAGGATATGCCATAGGAGCTCGGCCCACAGGGGTATACTGTATTCCTGCCACATGGTTATCGCTCTGTACGGCTGACTGGGCAGCGGGAATAAACCAGGCATCATTGGCCCGCTGTTTTTGGGCCAAATCCGCCAAATAGATAGTATTGGCGGCAAAGTCTCTGGTAACATACTGAAGGCTGGCACCATATTGGTCCGCCACCTTCTGGGTATCCTCCATATTGGTCTTATGGATGTATTGGTACATCCCCATCAAGCCAACATAAACGGCTGCCGCCACAAGCAGAAAAACCATGGAGGAAACCAGCCATTTATTTAGCCATATATTTTTTATTGATTTTACCTGTGTCATAAACCTTGGTCCCCCCTTTTATTTGGGTACCTTTGTCCTAGTATAATAGAATTTTACGAACAATTGTGTTATACTGATATTACAATTTTTCACGGACCATGCGGTTGAACTTCACCCTGGGCATCATTACGAAATGTCCACAGCCTTTACATATAAGGCCAATATCCATGCCCACCCGGGTTATCTCCCATTCGTGGCTACCGCAGGGATGAGGCTTCTTCATGCGAACCACATCACCAATTTCAATTTGGATTTTTTCCATAGAATCACCTAATAACATTTTACAGATTTTTTAATCTGATGGCAATAACCATATAGGAGCAAGATAAATTTATGAAGGTATCTGCTATTCAGCTTCCCATTCTTCTAGGAAACAGACTGCATAACGTTACCACAATGGAACGTATGGTAAATGATGCTGCAGCAATGCGGCCTGACGTAATTGTACTGCCGGAGCTTTGGACCACGGGCTTTTATCCCCGGCCTATCCAGCGTTTTTCAGACGTGGACGGGGACAGCATTTTAAAAAATATGTCCAGACTGGCGGAAAAATACATGGTAAATATTGTGGCAGGCTCCGTACCCGTGAACCGAAACGGGAAAATATATAATTCCAGCTACGTGTTTAACCGCTCCGGCCACTTGGTAACCACCTACGACAAGGTACACCTTTTCTCTCCCTCCGGAGAGGCCAGGGACTTTGCGGCTGGAAACAGGGCTGTGACCTTTATGCTGGATGGCATAAAATGCGGTTTGGCCATCTGCTACGACCTGCGTTTTCCAGAATTTATCAGGAAACTGGCCTTGGAGGAAATCAGTGTGCTGTTTATTCCGGCAGCCTGGCCTATTGAGCGAATCCTTCATTGGGATACTCTGATAAGGGCCCGGGCCATTGAAAATCAAATGTTTGTGGTGGCAGTAAATGGCATTTCCGACCCGGATGACAACGACTTCCACCTTGGCGGCAGCTCCGCCATAATCGACCCGTGGGGCGAAATACTGGCCCAGGCCTCCACAAATAAGCTGGAGGGAGAGGCCATCCATGCCAACCTCCGCATCGCCATGCAGTATAAAATACATGAGACTATAGATGTATTTAAGGACCGAAGACCAGAAGTATACTAAAACTGTGATATCGAGAAATGAATAAGAGCCGGGAGGCTGCTGAACGAAAGCATTAGGGCGATGGACGTTAAGAAAATGCAAAAACATTTTTAGTCCTGAGACCCGAGCTGAGTTCAGTAGTTTCCCGGCTCTTATAGTTTTTTATCCAAATACAAACGAATCTTTGAGCCCCAGCCATTTTTTATCCTTGTCGCTGAGATTCAGCTCAACACCTTCCAGCTTTGGCCATTCTATGCCAATTTCCGGATCATTCCAGGCCAGGCCGCCCTCATCACCAGGGTGGTAGAAATCAGTGCATTTGTAGCAAAATCTGGCCACATCAGAAAGGACCAAAAAACCGTGGGCAAAGCCAGGGGATATATAAAACTGCTTTTTGTTTTCGTCGCTTAAAACTACCCCAAACCACTGGCCAAAGGTAGGGCTGTCCTTACGCAAATCCACAGCCACGTCAAAGACTTCACCTTCAATAACCCGCACCAGCTTGCCCTGAGGGTACTGCTTCTGGTAATGAAGTCCACGAAGGACACCTTTGCGGCTCATGCTTTCGTTATCCTGAACGAAGGTCATATTGAGCCCTGCTTCTTCCATGTCCTTTTGATTGTAGGTTTCCATGAAATAGCCACGACTGTCGCCATGAACAGTGGGCTCAATTATGTATAGGCCATCAATATGGGCCTTAGTAACTTTTATCTGTCCCATAAAAATCTCCTAGTAGATATACACAATTATCCAAGAGCAGTGTCTTTCACACGGTCATATTGTTCAAGACATCTGCTCTTATCTAATTTCTTGCAAATATCTTCGTAATGCATCCTGCCATGTTGGTAACGGCTTAAAGCCTGCCTCTGTGAGCTTGCTTTTGTCCAGGCGGCTATTGAAAGGCCGCTTGGCCTTGTTGAGGCCATACTCTGCAGTGGTTACCGGAGTAACCCTTACATCCATATTTGCCTGCTTGAAAATCTCACAGGCAAACTCGTACCAGCTGATATAGCCCCCTTCATTGGTGGCATGGTAATAGCCATATTTTTCCGTTTCGCACATATCCACCAAAAGCCTTGCCAAGTCATAGGTATAGGTTGGGGTCCCAATCTGGTCACTTACCACCCTAAGCTCAGGATGAGTCTGCCCCAGCTTCAGCATGGTTTTAATGAAATTATTGCCATTTTTTCCAAATACCCAGGCAATACGTACAATAAAATATTTGGAAAGCAGGCGGCTTACAGCCTGTTCTCCAGCCAGCTTTGATTCGCCATATACGTTGAGAGGCTTATATTCCACGCAGTCAGGCTGCCAAGGCTCAGTGCCCTCACCTTCAAAAACATAATCAGTGCTAAGATACAGCATTTTGCAGTCTATTTCTTTGCAGGCCTCAGCTATATTTTCAGTGCCAGTGACATTTACAGCCCAAACCTTGTCCCTGTTAGCCTCATCCTCTGCGGCATCCACTGCCGTCCAGGCAGCACAATGAACCACCGCATCAGGGCGTATATCAGCTATGGTCTCTCGAACCGCCTCTTTATCAGTAATATCCAGTTGAATATACTCGGCAGAGCAAACGGCACTATCATCCTGAATGCCACTATATACAGGAGCAATGTCTGAGCCCACGGCCTTGTGTCCCCGCTTGTGCAGTTCATTCACCACATCATGGCCCAGCTGCCCCGCCACGCCAGTAACAAAAATCTTCATAGGGTGCCTCAATTCTTAAGTAGTGGGTTCCACCATTTTTCATTTTCCAGATACCATTTGATGGTCTTTTTGATACCATCAGCGAATTTGGTCTCCGGCAACCAGCCCAGCTCATTATGAATCTTGGTCGGATCAATGGCATAACGCATATCGTGCCCCTTGCGGTCAGTCACGTAGGTAATGAGGCTTTCCGACTTGTTCAGCTCCTTGCAAATGAGCTTCACAATATCAATATTACGCATTTCATTATGGCCGCCAATATTGTAAACCTCGCCTACAGTGCCCTTATGAATAATCAAATCTATAGCCTTGCAGTGATCCTCCACATAGAGCCAATCCCGCACGTTGATGCCCTCACCATAAACCGGCAACGGCTTGTCTGCCAAGGCATTGGTTATCATCAGAGGAATCAGCTTTTCAGGGAAATGGTATGGGCCGTAGTTATTGGAACACCGACTGATAGTTACAGGCAATCCGTAGGTACGATGATAAGCCATTACCAAAAGATCAGCCCCGGCCTTGGAGCTACTGTATGGGGAGCTGGTATGGAGCGGTGTTTCCTCGGTAAAGAACAAATCCGGCCTGTCCAGAGGCAAATCACCATAAACCTCATCCGTCGACACCTGATGATAGCGCTTGATGCCATACTTGCGGCAAGCATCCATCAACACAGCTGTCCCCTTTATATTTGTTTCCAAAAATATATCCGGATTGTCAATGGAACGATCCACATGACTTTCAGCGGCAAAATTTACCACCACATCAGGCTTTTGTGTTTCAAACAGTTCATTTACTGCTTTACGGTCACAGATATCCGCCTTTACAAACAAAAATTTTGGATTGGTCATAGCAGGCTCCAATGTGGAAAGATTGCCTGCATAGGTGAGCTTGTCCAAACAGATAATCCTATAATCCGGATGGGCCTTCAACATATGAAAAATAAAATTGCTGCCAATAAATCCGGCACCGCCAGTAACAATAATAGTCATTTTAAACTCCCGTAACATCAAGATATTTACCGTCCAGTACATCCTTCAAATACTGTCCATACTGATTCTTTTTCAGCACCTCATAAACCCGCAGCACATCTTCCTTGGAAATCCAGCCATTCAAATAGGCGATTTCCTCAAGGCAGGCAATTTTACGGTGCTGATGGGTTTCAATGGTCTTAACAAAATTAGTGGCATCTACCAAGGACTCGTGGGTTCCGGTGTCCAGCCACGTAAAGCCCTGCCCCAGCAGCTCTACCCTCAGCTCCCCCCGCTCCAGATAAATGCGGTTCAAATCGGTTATTTCCAGCTCCCCGCGGGCACTTGGCTTAAGGGCCTTGGCGTACTCAATAACACGATTATCGTAGAAATAGAGCCCTGTTACACAGTAATTGCTCTTTGGCTGGGCTGGTTTTTCTTCAATGGACACCGCCTTGCCTTCCTTATCAAATTCCACAATACCAAAGCGTTCAGGATCATCCACGTAGTAGCCAAAAATCGTGGCCCCATTACCGGTCTCTGCGTGTTTTACCGCAGTTTTAAGGCGATTGGTCATACCATGTCCCGAAAAAATATTATCACCGAGAATCATGGCAACACTGTCCTTGCCGATGAACTCCTCACCAATAATAAAGGCCTGAGCCAAACCATCAGGACTTGGCTGTACGGCATAGGAAAGATGGACACCAAATTGCTTACCATCACCTAATAGTGCCTGGAAACGCGGGGTATCCTGAGGGGTGGAGATAATGAGAATGTCACGAATTTCCGCCCGCATGAGGACGGACATTGGGTAATAAATCATTGGTTTGTCGTAGACCGGTAACAGCTGCTTGGAGGTTACCATGGTGAGAGGATAGAGCCTGGTTCCAGACCCACCTGCAAGTATTATACCTTTCATACTAATCTCCTTTTTATTCCTTACACGTTAAAGCGGAAGTAGGTTACATCCCCGTCCTGCATAATGTAGTCCTTGCCCTCCAGGCGAACCTGTCCCTTTTCGCGGGCTGCTGCAGTAGAGCCGGCTGCCACAAGATCATCGAAGTTTACGATTTCAGCACGAATAAAGCCGCGCTCAATATCAGAGTGAATCTTGCCAGCTGCCTTTGGTGCAGTGGTGCCCTTTACAATAGTCCAGGCACGGCACTCATCAGGCCCCGCAGTAAGGAAGGTCATAAGGCCAAGCAAATCAAAGGCTGCCTTAATGAGCTTTTGAAGACCAGACTCCTTTAACCCCATATCCGCCAAGAATTCCTTGGCTTCCTCATCGTCAAGCTCTGCAATTTCAGACTCCACACGGGCAGAAATGGTAACCACCTCAGCCCCCTCAGTCTTGGCATATTCCTTTACCCGCTGTACATGAGGATTATCTGTATCGGCGGTAGCCACCTCATCCTCGCTGACATTGGCTACAAAAAGGGTTGGCTTTAATGTAAGGAAATTCATCTCCTTAATCATGTCCTTTTCATCATCGGACAAATCCACACTGCGAACGGTTTTACCCTCGTCCAGAGCCGCCTTAATCTTCTCCAGCACCTCAGCCTCTGCCTTGGCTTCCTTGGCCCCGGACTTGGCCAGCTTGGTGAGCTTCAGCAGGCGACGTTCCAGCACTTCCATATCAGCCAGACACAGCTCGGTATTAATTATTTCAATATCGCGGATAGGGTCAATGGAGCCCTCCACATGGGTGATATTGCCATCATCAAAGCAACGTACCACCTGAGCCACCGCATCCACCTGACGGATATGCTCCAAAAATTTATTGCCCAAGCCTTCACCCTTTGAGGCACCCTTTACCAAGCCAGCAATATCTACAAAGCGAAATGCCGCTGGGGTGGTTTTCTTGGAATCATACATTTCATGAAGCACCTGCAGACGTTCATCTGGCACATCAACGATACCCACATTAGGCTCAATGGTGCAGAATGGGTAATTTGCCGCCTCTGCCCCGGCCTTGGTTATAGCATTAAAAAGTGTACTCTTGCCCACATTAGGCAAACCAACTATACCTACTTCTAAATTACTCAATTTTTCATATCTCCCTACTAAAATAGTCTAGCAAATCATCTTTTATACCCGTTAGGGTTATTTTTCTGCCAGTTCCAGCTGTCACGGCACATATCTGCCAGATTGCGCTTGGCCTTCCAGCCCAATACCCGTTCAGCCTTATGGGCATCGGAATAAATCACCGGCAAATCCCCGGCCCGCCGTGGACCAATTTCATAGGCTACCTTAATATGATTTACATTCTGGAAGGTGTTTACAATATCCAGCACACTATATGGCTGGCCAGTGCCTAAATTAATAATCTCTGTACCATGATGATGGGCGCAAAATTCCACTGCCCTTACATGACCCTCGGCCAAATCCATAACGTGAATATAATCACGGAGGCAGGTGCCATCAGGAGTATCATAATCACCGCCAAAAATGGTGAGCTTTTCCCGCTTGCCCACAGCCACCTGAGAAACATAAGGCATTAGATTATTCGGTATGCCCTGAGGGTCTTCACCAATGCGGCCAGATTCATGGGCACCAATTGGGTTGAAATACCTAAGGAGTACCACACTTAATTCCTTGTCCGCCACAGAGGCATCCTGCAAAATCTGCTCCATCATGGATTTTGTCCAACCGTATGGATTGGTACAGCTGCCCTTAGGCATCCCCTCATGGCATGGAGAAGGATTTTCTGAACCATACACAGTAGCTGATGAAGAAAATACGATTTCCTTGCAGCCAGTCTGCTCC
>DFHJ01000096.1 GCA_002372665.1 Anaerovibrio lipolyticus | reverse complement strand
AAAATATTTTCGTTGCATTTTTGTTTTACATATTATATGATTATTGCAACATAAACGACATGAAACAGGAGGGAGAGAGATGAAAGAGGGACGGAACTTGGAAGGTTCAAATTTGCATTTTGAAGAACTGGCTTGTGGAAGCAATCAGCTCACCTTTGATTATTTGGAGAAAAAGCTGAAGGAAATATTGGGAGTATCAAAGCTCACTGATGATATTTTACGGACCTTTGGATTTTACAATGGGGAAAAACAATATAATATTGCGGCAGCTTTATTTGCAGATGATAATAAATTTAGTGGCATTGATATGGCCCGATTTGGCCACAGTATCAGTGAAATAATGGACAGAGAGACCTATTCGGGGATATCTGTATTAAAGCAATATGATATGGCGGTGACCATGTATGAGCGTTATTACCAATACGATAAAATTGATGGAATAAACCGGAGAAAGGTGGATATTATTCCTGAGAAGGCTTTTAGGGAGGCCGTGGCCAATGCCTTGGTTCATCGAACTTGGGATAATAACCCTCATATCAGAATATCAATGTTTGCTGACAGAATAGAAATTGCTTCTCCAGGGGGATTGCCAAAGGGACTTACCAAGGAAGAATATATCAATGGTTTTATTTCCGACCTGAGAAATCCAATAGTTGCCAATGTCTTTTTTAGATTGCGTCTTATTGAAATGTTTGGAACAGGCATTAAGCGGATAAAAGAGGCTTATAATGGGGCAACCCGGCAGCCATCCTTTGAGGTAACGGACAATGCAGTATTTGTGGTGTTGCCGTCTTTCACAACCACATATGAGATAACCACGGATAATAAAAAGGTAATAGAGGCGTTGAAAGATGGCATGCGGCTTTCCAGCAGTGAAATCGCCGATAAGCTGGATTGGAGCAAGGCAAAAACCATTCGGGCTCTGAATACCCTTCATACCAGCGGCTACATTAAACGAAAAGGAAATGGGCGTGGAACAACATATTCCATAAATTGAAAATATTGACTGTTGGTGACATTGTATTTATTCAGTACCCTAACTATGTGTTTTATGATATTATATATGAGACGTTTTAGAAGGATAATAGTAATAGAAATGAGTAGGGTGAAGTAATGCAGAATTTGTTATCTGTCATGTTAAAGGACAGTTCAATAGAGCAAATGAGCACCTGCTATAACAGAGGAAAGGGGCAGGCCTTTGTGTACGGTTTATCCGGTACCCAAAAGCATGCCTCCTTTTGTGCTTGTTATGCGGAAAATCCAAGAACGAGTATAATCATCACCTATGATCAGGACGAGCTGGGGGCATGGAAGGACAATCTCACGTCTTTGCTGCCTGATACTGAGGTGGTGGAGCTGCCAGTTCTTGATATGGTTGATTTTAATGCGGCGGCCAAGGGTATTGCCAGAAATTCCCGTCGTATGGAAATATTGGGAAGCCTCCTTAAGGGGGATACCAGAATTATATTGGCCACGGCCCAGGCAGCAGCCCAGAAGGGTATATCACCAAAACAGTTTAAGGCCCTGAGTCTGAAGCTGAAGGTGGGCACTGTTATCGAGCGGGATGATTTGCTGGCTCAGCTGGTAAAGATGGGCTATGAACGGGTGGACCAGGTGGATATGCAGGGGGAATTTTGCGTCCGTGGCGGTATTGTGGACGTATTCCCCGTAAATAGTCATGCTCCATATCGTATGGAATTCTTTGATGATGAGGTGGATTCCATACGCTTTTTTGATGTGGAAAACCAGACCTCCATATCCAAGACTGACAAGGCAGAAATCCTGCCCTTTGATGTCTTTGATGACAAGCATCGCAAGGCCATGTTTACGGAATTTATCACAAAAGAGGCGGCAGTAATTGTTGATGATCCCTTGAAGGTTCGCGAGGAAATCATAAAGCTGGCCAAGGAAAATCCTGACATCAAGGGGCGTCTTTTTTCCTGGGAGGATTTTCTTGGGAAAATTAATTCCTATAATGTAATTTATATGGCCATGATGCTTCATAGCCTTCACAGTATAAATCTTGACCACCTAATCGGTGTATCCGTACAGGGGGTAGCTTCCTACCAGCGTCAGTTTGATATGTTTACCAACGATATGGAAAGCTGGCTGGGAGATAAAAATCAGGTTATTGTTACTCTGGGTGATATGGCCAAGGTGTCCTCTGTGCGGGAGATATTGGGCCGTAACCGTCTGGCCTCCGTTGAAGGGGATGTGGATACTGCTCTCAGACCGGGTGTGGCAACGGTAGTTAAGGGAAGTCTTCTAAATGGCTTTGAGCTTCCAGGAGCCAAGCTGGTCGTAATTACGGAAAAGGATATCTTTGGACGTCAGAAAAAGCGGCTTTCCCGCATTAGCAAGGAAGACCGCATACATCACTTCCGTGAAATCAACGTGGGGGATTATGTGGTTCATTCCCAGTATGGTATTGGTAAATACTGTGGGGTAAAAACCGAGGAAATCGACGGAATAAAACGGGATTATCTCTATATACAATATGGTGGTGAGGACCGTCTTTTCGTGCCTACTGACCAGGTAAGCATGCTGCAAAAATATATCGGCAGGGAAGGTGAGGTGCCACGACTCCATAAGATTGGCAGCTCCAGCTGGACCAAGACAAAGAATAAGGTTCGTTCCTCTGTTAAGGATATTGCCAAGGAGCTCATCAACCTTTATGCCAAGAGAAAACGGGATGAGGGATATGCCTTTTCTCCGGATACTGTATGGCAGCGTGAATTTGAGGATGCTTTCCCTTATGAGGAAACCCATGACCAGTTGACGGCCATAGCTGAGATAAAGGCGGACATGGAGCGTCAGCAGCCTATGGATCGCCTCCTTTGCGGTGATGTGGGCTTTGGCAAAACCGAGGTGGCCATACGTGCTGCCTTCAAGGCAGTTATGGATGGCAAGCAGGTGGCGGTGCTGGTGCCTACCACTGTTTTGGCCCAGCAGCATTACCAGACCTTTGCGGAAAGATTTCACAATTTCGGTCCCACTGTGGAGGTTATTAACCGCTTCAGAAGTCAAAAGGAGCAAAAGGCAGTGGTGGCCAAGGTGGAGGCCGGTCAGGTGGACATTCTCATTGGGACCCATGCTATTTTAAATGCCAAGAAGGTCAAATTCAAGGATTTGGGACTTCTCATAGTGGATGAGGAGCAGCGCTTTGGCGTTTCCCAAAAGGAAAAAATAAAGCAGATGGCCATAGGCATAGATGTGCTTACCCTAAGTGCCACCCCTATTCCAAGGACGCTCCATATGTCCTTGGCAGGTGCCCGTGATATGAGCGTTATTGAAACGCCACCCCAGGAGAGGTTCCCGGTTCAGACCTATGTGGTGGAGGAAAACGACAATATTATCCGCAACGCCATAAACAGGGAGCTGAAGCGTGGGGGACAGATTTATTTTGTATATAATCGGGTGGAGAGTATTTACTCAATGCTGGACCGTTTGGAAAAGCTGGTGCCCGATGCCAATATTCGTGTCGGTCACGGTCAGATGCCGGAGGCCCAGCTGGAGCGGGTTATGGTGGAATTTTACGAGGGACAGTTTGATATACTCCTTTCCACCACCATTATTGAAAGTGGGCTGGATGTGTCCAATGCCAATACAATTATTGTGTATGACGCGGATAAATTTGGTCTGGCCCAGCTCTATCAGATGCGGGGCAGAGTAGGTCGTTCACGGAATATTGCTTATGCTTATCTCCTGTACAAGCAGGATAAGGTGCTGTCGGAGGTGGCAGAAAAGCGCCTTCAGGCCATCAAGGAATTTGCAGAATTAGGGGCAGGCTTTAAAATTGCCATGCGTGATTTGGAAATCCGCGGGGCGGGAAATCTCCTTGGTGCACAGCAGCATGGTCATATTGCCAGTGTAGGCTTTGAAATGTATTGCCGTATGCTTGATGATGCGGTGCAGGAGCTTAAAACAGGCAAGCCAGTGGAGCGTCAGACAGACCCATTGGTGGAGATAAAGGTTCAGGCCTATATCGACAATGAATACGTGGGCAACGCCATGCACAAGATTGAGATTTATCAGCGCTTGGCGGCTCTTAGAAATAATGAAGCCCTGAACAGGCTTATGGATGAGATGGTGGACCGCTTTGGTGATCCGCCTCAGTCCGTGTTGAATCTCTTTACAGTGGCCCGTATCAGAAATGAGGCCAGACTTTCGGGAGTTCAGCGCATAACAGAGGGCAGCCAATATCTGGAAATTTATTTTGCCGGTGAGCCAAAATGTCCGGTGGAAAATCTTCTGGAGGTTTCCGGGATGTACGGCAATCACGTGAAATTTGACAATCAGGCCAAGGCTATGCTCATTGATTTAAGTATTGTGCCAAGGGCGACTATTCACGACTTTGTATTGGCAATTATGGAAATATTAAACGGCAAGGCTGTGGCCGGTGCCGCTTCAAAATAATTTGTTGGCAACGGATAAATGAAATATATGCAGGAGGATTGAATAAATGGGCAGTATTACTGTTATTGGCCTTGGCCCCGGTGATTTTGGGCTCATAACCATAGACAGCTGGGAGCGTATGAAAAACGCCCGGTATTTGTATTTCCGTACGGAAAAGCACCCAACGGTACCGATGATAAAGGAAAGGGGTATCAGCTTTACTTCCTATGACAGCTTCTATGAGGGGGCAGAGAGCTTTGAGGCCCTTTATAAGGCCATTGCCAAAGATTTGGTGAAGAGGGCTGCAACAGAGGATGTGGTATATGCAGTGCCGGGCAGTC
>DFHJ01000003.1 GCA_002372665.1 Anaerovibrio lipolyticus | reverse complement strand
TACCGACTGCTCCATCCCGCGATATTCTGAAGATATAAAATGGTGGGCAGGGATGGATTCGAACCATCGTAGCCTACGGCGACGGATTTACAGTCCGTTCCCTTTAACCACTCGGGCACCTACCCAGTATCTTCACTCGGCGGCGGTTATCACTGAGATACACTCTTATCAGTGCGTCTTTTGTGTTTCCCGCTGACAGGTATATATACTATCATCTTATTTTGGGTTTGTAAAGCACTTTTTTAGTTTTTTTATTATTTTTTTCTTTTTGCTCTGTCACGAAGCCTGCGAGACCTGTCATTACGGCCTTTATGGCCACTTCCCTTTCTATTGGCATACTTGCTTTTTGCTTTTTTTGCCTGCTGTTTTTCAGTCTGCTGCTTTTTCAGTGCAAGCTCCTTTTCCCGTTTTTCTCTCTTTATACGGGAGGCCAAGCTTCTGCCGGAAACATCCTTGGTAATGTGATTTTTAATGCCAGCCTCGATTTTTCTCAACATATTATACTGACGGGCATTTACAAAGGTAATGGCAACCCCCTGCTGACCTGCACGTCCCGTACGGCCGATGCGGTGGATATAGCTTTCTGTATCCTGAGGAATATCATAGTTAAATACATGGGTTACTCCCTCAATATCCAGTCCACGGGCTGCAATATCAGTGGTAACCAAAATCTGGAGCTTGGCCTGACGGAATTTTTTTAACACGTTGGTACGTTGAAGCTGACTAAGCTCACCATGCAGCTCGTCTGCCAGATAGCCCCGCTTGGCCAAGGTCATAGCCACCTGGGACACCCGTGTACGGGTAGAACAGAATACCATGGCCAAATATGGCTGTTCCTCATTAATAAGCTCACAGAGCTTGTCCAATTTGGAGGTTTCCATGGTATCCACCACACGCTGCTTAATAGTGTCCAAGGTAACATGCTCCGCCTTTATTTCAATGTGCTGAACCTGGACCATATAGCGATGGGCCAAGGATTTGATACGGTCTGGCATGGTGGCAGAAAACAGCATAATCTGTCTGTCCTTGGCCATGGTGGAAAGTATGGTTTCCACATCCTCAATGAAGCCACGGCGAAGCATTTCATCTGCCTCATCGAGAACAATCTTGTTGGTGGTAGAAAAATTCAGTGTGCGGCGGCGCAGATGATCCAGGATTCTCCCCGGAGTGCCAATAATAACATGAGGATCACGCCCCAGCTTATGCTTCTGGCGCTCAATATCCTGACCACCGTATATTGCCAAGGAACGTACACCAGTGGCTTTATCCAAAATTGCAGCCACCTTGGAAATCTGAATAGTAAGCTCACGGGTAGGAGTGATAATCAAAGTCTGGACATTATCCGCCTGTGTCTTAATCTTGTCGTATAAAGGCAACAAAAAGGCCAGTGTTTTTCCGGTACCGGTCTGGGCCTGAACAATAGTATCACGGCCATTTCTGAGAGCCGGAATAGCCTGCTCCTGGACCGGAGTGGCCTCTCTTATACCGATTTTCTTTAAAGCATCACAGAGGGGCTGTGAAACGCTTAATTCTTCAAATAATTTCATAATAATCCCTCATATACATATATACAGATAGCTCCCCCAAATTGGGGGAGCCAATACAACGCTTATTTATTTTCGTACTGTGCAGCCAGACGCTTCTGGAGCTCCTCATCAGCAAGGAAGTCATCATAAGTGGTAAACTTATCAAATACACCGCCTGGAGTAAGCTCTATAATACGATCAGCTATAGTCTGTACAAACTCATGGTCATGGGATGTAAAGAGCAAGGTACCCTTAAAGGCAATAAGACCATCATTAAGGGCAGTAATGGATTCCAGATCAAGATGGTTGGTAGGCTCATCCATCAAAAGAACGTTGGCACCACTGAGCATCATCTTGGACAGCATACAACGAACCCTCTCACCACCGGAGATAACAGAGGCCTTCTTCAAGCTCTCCTCCCCACTGAACAGCATACGGCCCAGGAAGCCACGAACGAAGGATTCATCCGGATCCTTGGAATACTGACGAAGCCAGTCCGTCAAGCTCAGTTCGCAGCCCTCGAAATACTGGGTGTTGTCATTTGGCAAATATGCCTGAGTAGTGGTAACGCCCCACTTAAAGGTGCCCTCATCCGGCTCCATTTCTCCCATGAGAATCTGGAACAATGCAGTCTTACCAGCACTATTAGGGCCAGTAAACGCCACCTTATCCCCCTTCTTCAGGGTAAAGCTTACATTATCAAGAACCTTCTCACCCTCAATAGTCTTGGAAATGCCCTCAACTATCAACAGCTGATCGCCAGCCTCGCGGTCAGGGGTGAAAGCGATATATGGATAACGGCGGGAAGATGGCTTAATGTCATCAAGTGTAATCTTCTCCAGCAGTTTCTTGCGGGAAGTAGCCTGCTTGGACTTAGAAGCGTTAGCCGCAAAGCGGGCAATAAAGGTCTGCAATTCTTTGATTTTTTCTTCCTTCTTCTTGTTGGCATCCTTGGCCATCTGCAAAGCCAACTGACTGGAATGGTACCAGAAATCATAGTTACCAACGTAAAGCTGAATCTTGCCAAAGTCCACATCTGCAATATGTGTACATACCTGATTTAGGAAGTGACGGTCATGGGATACTACAATAACGGTATTTTCAAAATCTGCCAGGAAGTCCTCCAACCACTTAATAGATTCCAAATCCAAATGGTTGGTAGGCTCGTCAAGAAGAAGAATATCCGGATTGCCGAAAAGAGCCTGAGCCAACAGGACGCGCACCTTCAAATCCGGATCCATCTCGGACATCATCTTGTTGTGATGCTCCTCATGGATGCCAAGGCCATTTAACAGCTTTGCCGCATCAGCCTCTGCATCCCAGCCGTTAAGCTCGGCGAATTCAGCTTCAAGCTCACCAGCTCGAATACCATCTTCATCGGAAAAATCAGGCTTAGCATAAATTGCATCCTTTTCTTCCATAATATCTACCAAATGCTGGTTACCCATAATAACTGTACGGATAACATCATACTGGTCAAAGGCAAAATGGTCCTGCTTCAGTACGGACATGCGCTCACCAGGGGTAATATCTATGGAACCCTTGGTAGGCTCAATATCGCCGGAAAGCAGCTTCAGAAAGGTGGATTTACCAGCACCGTTGGCACCAATAACGCCATAGCAGTTTCCCGGAGTAAACTTAATGGAAACATCCTTAAAGAGCACGCGCTTACCGAACTGGAGTGTAACACCACTTGTTGAAATCATTGTAAAAAAATCCTCTCTATACTGTTTTAAAAAATACTATATATAATCATGAATTTAAGATTGCATGATAATAATCTAAAATACTTTGGCCATAACCAACTCCCGGTACAGCCCAGCGACCATTAAGGTCCTGCCACCGATTAAGGGTATTGTTACCGTAAACGCCCCTTACCAAAGAATAACGTGGATCCACCACCGGAGTAGCCGGATTCTTGGTGGAAACATAGGCCAGCAGATGCTGAATATGAGCTCTTACCCCCACCCGTGGGGACTCGAAAAAGGCACCCTTTACTGTGGCACTGGTGGTTCCCAGACCGCAATAATTATTTTGAGCCGGAATAACGGTACCTCCATAGCTGAAAAAGCCTGTTTCCTTCAGAGCCTGGGCAAAGGCAATATCAGGGCGTATCCCCTCCAAGGAAGCCTCCTCATAATAGAAGTTTACCAATTCCTCAGGAGTTGTATTAAGAAGGGGATTTGGATTGTTTTTTAAAAGGTATCTTACACACTGCTCCCGAGTTGCCACAGGACTGCCCATAATATTCATCTCATCAGATGAGGTTGGCAATACTGCCTCTGGCTGCTCCACAGGTGTAGGATGAAGTATCTCCTCTATTCTTTCAGCAAAGCTCTTTTTCTTCGCAGATGAACTGTCTTTGTCGGTAACCACCTTGGTTTTACCATTATTATATGTTCTTTCTGTAGAAACCGTAGTTTTCTTAACAGGCTCTGCATTACTATCAGCAATAGACTTCGCTTCTGTTCCACTGCTGCAGCTTAACACTGCCAGCACACCCATGGCACATAAAAAACGGGTACAATTACCTTTTAAAAACACCCCAAAGACCTCCCAATTCCTATTTTAATATTCTCATTTTATCTTTTTCTAAAGTCATTTACCATCTTTAAAGTATAGTACAGAATAAGCCCAAAGCCTATTCCTGCCGTAAGACTCCCCCAAAGGGGAACCAGCATCAGAGTAAAAACTCCTGCCAAGACTGATATATTATCATTAATTTGTAAAAATTTCAAATCTGACAGCAAATAGCAGCCTGCTCCGATGACAGATGCTGCAAAAATTACCGGATAATCCTTAAGCTCCATCATCATAGGACCACAAAACAATAATAATACCAACAATATTACTGTCACCCTCGGGATTTTTGCAGGATTATCACTGCCATAACCACCGGCAACAGAAGCCTCGGCCACACTCATGGCTCCTCCTGAAAACAGTCCTCCCAGCAAGGAACCAAGGCCATTTATTCTCAGCAGCTTCTCCTCATTTTTCCTCATGGTCTTGGCCACAGCCAGAGCATCAAAAAGCAATACAAGGAAAACAACTGCTACTGAAGCTAACAGCTCGAAAAATCTGTCAAAATTAATCTGAGCTGCCGTATCTGTAAAGCCCTCCGGCACAGAAAAGATATATGCAGGGAATTCAACATAGCCATTTATAAATGCCATTACCAAGGCCACCAACAAACCTACAGCCAATCCCTGTGATTTTTTACAGCTCAGAAAAACCATTACTGCCACAAAGCTTACAATAGTAATTATAACCAAAGGATCATTTAAGCTTCCCATGGCTGTTAATTGAAACGGGTCTCCAATAACCAGCCGTCCCATTACAAGTCCCCTATAAACAAGCAGGATTCCCAAAGACGCAGGAATTACTGTCTCCAGATATTGTGGCAAAATGGATACCAGCTTACGATGAAGATTAGCATAAACCAAAAATAATATTAAGAGCCCAGCCAAAAATGGCACTGTCATGGTCTCCTGCCAAGTATAGCCCTGGCAAATAACCAAATCATAGCATAAAAGGCTGTTAACAACTATTCCAGGAGCCACTGACACTGCTATCTTATAGTATGCGGCCACCATAGTTCCCAGAATTGAGCTAAACACCACCGCCGTATATGCTCCATTAAAGGGCACACCGGCTTTCTGCCACATGATGGTAACCACCATGATATTTACCAAAATCAGGGCAAAATTTACGATGCCTGCAATTATTTCTTTTGATACATATTTCTCCATACATTTCACATCGCATAGCACCCATTAATATCATAATAAATAAATCAGCCTATAACAAACATGGCTATAGACTGATATGCATTACTTATCCATAACTTTAATGGAATTTGGATCGTCCTCATCCAAATCCTTGTCCAGCACATGCTTGCCAAATACTGTAATGGTATAATACAGGCCCACAAAAAATGGCAAATACTCTGCAATAAAACGCCATGACACAGCAAGAATACCTACTGTACCTGATGGTACGCTTTCACTAAAGAGATATACGAAACCACCCTCCGCAATGCCGGAGCCTCCCGGGGTAGGAGAAAAATAAAGCAGAATGTTCAAAAACATCATACGTCCCATTACCGTAAGCCAGTCCACAGTAGCACCCAGGCCAAGCATAAGGAAAGGGACCACCATGTAAATAAAAATCAGGCTTAAGCCAGATTCAAAGAAAACCCGAATCATGGATTTGGGCGATGATGCCAACAAAATTATGGCAGACTTGCTATCTCTGTACATGTCCACAAATTTTTTGCTCCACTTTTTTGATAGCTTTCTGGCAATTTTCACTGCAAAATAATCAAATGCATTTCTGCGAATACCATAGGCTGCCACCAACATTAAAACAGTTGCAGTACCGGCGACATAAACCATTACCGCATTGGAAACACCTGGCAATATTCCCTCGTCATGAAGGAATATAAAAGGCAAACAGCAAGCCAGGAAAAATATGGAAACCACCGTACGGACCAATGCCAATACAGCGGCTTTTCCCCCCGGGACTCCTGCCCTGCGCAGAAACATCACCTGTGCTATGGCACCGGCAGCGGCGCCGGGACCCAGCATAGCCAGAAAATAGTTACCAAAAACCACTTGTACAGCCTGCTTCAAGGTAATATTTTCCCCGGATATTTTTACCATGTGCATTAATCTGGTTCCATCCAATACAAGACCGATGGCCATGGCCAATATTGCCAAACCGACGGACCAGGGCTGGAACATATATAAATTGGTAATGGTATTAATATCCACCGTAAAATAAATTACGGCACTGGATATTACCAAAACCAATAGGAATAAGCCTAGTATACGCCCATAAACCTTATTCATTCAGCAACTCCTTAAAAAGAAATCAGCACTATTATACCATTTGCTTTCTTTCGTGCCAAATTCTACCTCTATTCCACAAACTCCTCATGACTGGCATAAGCGCTGTGGTTGTGAATGCTTTCAAAATTATCGCAGTCCAGAGCGAACCATTTGATGCCATCAAGCTGGCGAAGGGCAATCACGCCATCTCTTAAAATATCCTCAACAAATTTTGGATTGTCATAGGCCTTTTCCGTGACGAATTTCTCGTCCTCACGCTTTAGCAGGGGATAAACCTGACAGGAGCCCTGCTGCTCCATAAGGGCTACCAAATCCTCAATGAGAATACATTCATGTTCATCGTCGAAGGAAACCCTTACGTCCATAACACCACGCTGATTATGGGCTCCGTATTCAGAAATTTCCTTGCTGCAAGGACAAAGGGAAGTATATGGAACCTTCACACCCAAAGTAAACTGCAATGGCTGTTCTCTTTCCATAACACCATCAAAAAAGCAATCCACGTCCAAAACTGATTTTCTCCTGCTAACCGGAGCAAATCGATCCACAAAATATTTAAATTCAATATGGATGGCCGCTGTCTCCGCCTGTAATCTATCCATGGCCTCCTGCAAAATATCAGCCATTTCCACCTCTGCAATGGGCAGGCGGGTCCATTTGTTCAGAATCTCCTGAAACCGACTCATATGAGTTCCCTTGTATTCCATTGGCAGTGACACTGTAAAGCTAATATTTGCCAAAACCTGCTGATAATCCCCCTCCTTTGTTTTTATCAAAAGAGGAAGATGTGCGTCCCTGATACCCACCTTCTGAATGGCAATACCACGGGTATCTGCACTATTTTGTACGTCCTTCATAAATACACCTATTACATATTCTCATACTCAACGGGGTCAACTACACCAGCCTCTGCAAAGCCACGGAGCCTCAGCTTGCAGCTGTCGCAGACACCACAGGCCTTCTCGCCGCCCTTATAGCAGCTATGGGTAAACTGCAATGGAGCCCCCAGTTTGCTTCCCAGCTGAACAATTTCCTTCTTGGAAAGGTCCTGCAAAGGAGTTTCTATCTTAATATTACGTCCATCGGCAGTCCCGGCTTTAGTAGCCAGATTAGCAGTTTTCTGGAAGCTGCCGATAAATTCCGGACGACAGTCCGGATAGCCGGAATAATCCACTGCATTCACACCAATATATACATGGTCTGCCCCAATAACCTCAGCATACGCCATGGCATAGCTTAGAAAAATCATGTTACGGGCAGGAACATAGGTAACTGGTATATCATCTGCCCCATGCTGAAAATCCCCATCCGGAACCTCAATTTTACTGTCTGTAAGAGCAGAGCCTCCGATTTCTTCCATATTAGTTTCTATAATAAGGTGCTTTTTCACGCCATAGAATTTGGCAACCTTCTTGGCACCCTCCAACTCGATATTATGTCTCTGATGATAATTGAAGCTGATAGGATAAACCTCCATATCCTTTGATTTGGCCACAGCCATACATACAGTAGAATCAAGACCACCAGAAAGTAAAACAACTGCTTTTTCCATTGTATAAACGCCCTCCTTACCCGACGCAATGCAGTTTACGAATAGCCTCAGTTATATCCTGTGCCTTATATACCGCTGAACCAGCCACCAATACATCAACCCCGGCCTCTGCCAGTGCCTTGCAGTTGTCCACGGTAACACCGCCGTCCACCTCAATCTCCGCACTGCTTCCAGCCTTGGCAAGCATCGCCTTTAAGCGGGCAATTTTATCTAATGAATTAGGAATAAACTTCTGTCCACCATAGCCTGGGTTTACGGACATAATAACAATCATATCAAGCTCATCCAACAGCTCCTCCACCATTGATAGAGGCGTCCCCGGATTGAGGCATATACCAGCCTTACAGTCAGCAGCCTTAATAGCCTGCAATACTCTATGAGGATGCTTTGCAGCCTCCACATGGAAGGTTATAATATCCGCACCTGCTTTGGCAAAGGACTCAATCTGAGTATCCGGATGCTCTACCATGAGATGTACATCAAATACAGCATCCGTTACAGGGCGAATAGCCTTTACGATCAAGGCTCCTAAAGTAATTTCAGGTACAAAGGTACCGTCCATAACATCTATATGCACATAATCAGCGCCTGCTGTAATAACCTTTTCAACCTCCTGAGCCAAATTGGCAAAATCAGCAGATAAAATTGATGGCGCAACCTTAGTCATCAATATGCCTTCTTTCTTTCTAAAATACTTTGCAATATATTCAAATAGGCGTCATAGCGCTCCTGGCTGATAATTCCCTCTGCCAGGGCATTTTTTATACCGCAATCGGGCTCATGGCTATGGGTACATGTATTATAATAGCACTTTTCTATTAATGGTCTAAACTCAGGGAAATAACCCGCCAGAAGATTTTTATCAAGCTGCTCCAACTCTGCTGCACTAAAGCCTGGGGTATCCACTACGATGCCGCCGCTGGCCACTGGCAGCAGACAGGCCGCTCTGGTGGTATGCTTTCCCCTCTTTATTTTTTCAGAAATAACCCCCGTCGTAAGGGATAAATTGCTGTCAATGGCATTGAGGAGAGATGATTTTCCCACGCCAGAAGGCCCCGCAAAGGCGGTAACCTTCCCCTTCAGCAGGCCTCTGATTTCCTCGATCCCCCGCTTTTCATGAGCCGAGGCAAAAATAACTCTATAACCTGCAGCCACATAAGGCTTAACAAGCTTCTCAGCGGAAGCAGGCAGCAAATCAGTTTTGTTAAAACAAATGACAATTTCCGGAATATCCGACCACTCTGCCAGCACCAAAAAACGATTTAGCAACAGCGAATTAATATCCGGCTCCTTAACGGCAAAGGTTATAATCACCTGATTAATATTGGCAACAGCAGGCCTATGGAGAAGTGTTTTTCTGGGCAGTCTTTTTTCAATAACGCCAGTACCATCACCCAAAAGCTCATATTCCACCATATCACCTGTCACCACGGAGCCCTTTATTCTTTTTATTCTGCCACGAAGGCGGCATGATAAAAGCTCCGGATTCTGAGTGAGCTCCCTGCCATCTTCAAGCACATAATAAAATCCGTTATATGTTTTTATAACCTGACCTGTTGGCATTTATATATCCTTTACATGTTCAATATGACTATGGTTTTACAACCTCTTCCGGAGATGTTTTCTGGGTTTTCTTCCCCGGATCTGTCGGCTTGGTTGTAGTTGAGGTGGTCTGCCCACTGGAAACAATAATATTTACAGAACCGCCCTCCTTTACCTCGGAGCCTGCTGCCGGCGACTGTCCAATAACAGTACCCCTTGATTGGGAACTGGTCTTTTCCGTAACAGTGCCAAGCTTCAGCTTATTTGCTGCCAGATTGGATTTTACACTGTCCACAGACATACCCATATAATCCGGAATGGTCACTCCAGTCTTCTTAGGCCCCTTGCTGACAGTAAAGTCTACGGCCTGCCCCTTGGTAACCTTGGAGCCATTAGCAGGATCCTGCTTCAAAACCGTTCCCGCCGGTTCATCGGCGTCTTCCTCGTAAACCGCGCCTATTTTAAGCCCCATTTTGTTCAGCTTGGCTTCAGCATTTGAGCGTGACATCCCCTTTAAATCCGGCATGGTAAGCTCCTCGCCACCCTTGCTAATGGTAATCGTAATCTGGCGCTGCTCCTTTACCATCATACCTGCCTCAGGATACTGGGACACCACCTGTCCCGCTGGAACATTGGCATCATAGGTTTCTGCTACCTTAACACGCAGATTCTTTTCCTCCAACATTTCACGGGCAATCTCCACCTGACGCCCTACCACATCCGGAACCTCTACCTCTACGGAGCTCCAGAAATTTCCAAAGGAAAGGAAAGACCCTGCAAAGAAACCTAATATCAAAATCAAGACCAAGCCAAAGATAAACTTTTTGGACTTAATCATTTTCTTGAAGGACCCCTCATCTTCCTCACCGGCGTCCTCGTAATCCCCCTCATAATCGTAACCATAATCCTGAGAGCTGTACTGCTGAGGCTGATTCTGCTGAATCATATCAGGAGTAACCCGTGGAATAACCTGGGTTGCAAAAGGATCATTTTGTGGCTGCGGAGCATTCACGATTGCCCCGGTGGATTTGCCCTGAATCATGGACAGAGCCTGCTCCAAATCCATATACATCTCCGTGCTGGTAGGCCGCAGCATAGGATCCTTGTTCATTGCCTTCTGTACAATGGCCTCCAAAACTGCTGGAACAGATGGTTTAATCTGACGAATAGGTACAGGCTCCTCCTGCAAATGCTTCAATGCAATGCTGACAGAGGTTTCACCGTTGTATGGCAGGGTGCCGGTAAGCATCTCATAAAGCACCACGCCAAGAGAATATACATCTGACTTGGTGGTAATAGCAGTGCCCTTTGCCTGCTCAGGAGAGAAATAATGGACAGAGCCCATAACGTTTCCCCCATAGGTCATTGTGGAGGAAGAAACTGCTCTGGCAATACCAAAATCGGTAACCTTAACGTGACCATTATCCATAACTAAAATATTATGGGGCTTAATATCACAATGCACCAAATCATTCTTGTGGGCAGCCTCCAGGGCACATGCCAATTCCTTGGCTATGCGGGCAGCCTCCTCCGGCTCCAGACAGCCCTTTTCCTGAATATATTCCTTTAGTGTCTGACCAGCCACATATTCCATAACAATAAAATGACTGCCCTCGTCTTCCCCGACATCATATATATTAACGATATTCTGGTGGGTGAGCTTGGCTGCACCCTTGGCCTCCCGATGGAATTTCTCTATAAATTCAGCATCATTGGCAAACTGCGCATGAAGAATTTTTACAGCAACAGCACGATCCAAAAGCTTATCATGAGCTCTGTATACATCAGCCATGCCGCCACCACCGATATGTTCCTGAATTTCATAACGTCTTGCTAAAACGCGTTCTATCATGCCATATCCTCCTACCTGTCTTTCAAAGCTGTAATTATCTGACGGGCGATAGGAGCCGCTACGGTTCCACCGCCACCACTATTTTCAACAATTATGCAAAAGGCTATTTTTCCCTTTGGAAGCTCAGCTGCACCAATAAACCAGCCGTGGTCTGCTCCTTGGGAATTCTCTGCAGTACCGGTTTTGCCAATAACCCGGACACCGGACACTGCCGCTGCCCCACCAGTACCATTGGTTACAACATTCTCCATAAAACCGCCAATTATGTTGGCACGCTTGTCAGAAGTGACCTCCATCCATTTTGAAGGAGAGGCTTTTCTTATTACCAGCCCTACTGGAGAAATCACTTCCTCCACAAGATATGGAACCATAATCTTGCCATGATTAACATAAGCACTGGCCAGCATTGCCATCCGCAGAGGTGTTACCAATGTCTCCCCCTGACCGATACCAACCTGGGCCGTATCTCCATCACCAAGAGCTGAAAACTTTGGTAAATGGCATTTACTTTCATTAAACTCACTATTAATCGGAGTAGTAAAACCAAATCTGTCAAAGGCACTCTCCAACCCTTTTCCATGCATCCGCATGGCCAGGGTACCAAAGGTTACATTACAAGATTCTGTAAGAGCATCCTTCAATGTAAGATTGTTACCATGAACTGCCCCGTGGCTTTCACCAATATATTCATTGCCAATCTGCAATTTGCCGTTGCAGTTGAACTTCTCATTTAAGTCGGTAACTTTTTCATCAAAGGCTGCATCAGCTATCAGCACCTTAATGGTGGAACCAGGAGGATAAAGACCTTGGGTCGCTCTGTTTAAGAGTGGGCTGTCTTCCCTTGCCGTCAGGCTCTTCCAATTGCTCTCCACATCGGTAGGATCTACAGTGGGCTTGCTCACCATGGCTATTATGGCCCCAGTCTCTGCATTCATAACCAACACTGCACCTCTATGACTGCCTAATGCCTCATAGGCCAATTTCTGAATGTCTGCATCCACCGTCAGCTTCACATTATTGCCCTGAGTAGACTGCATGGCCTGGCCTATTGGCCCCAGCATTTGTAGCTGCTGTGACTGACCTGTAAGATCGTTTCCTGCCACAGACTCAATGCCAGCACTGCCAATGGTCTCTCCCAGATACCCTGTTACTGGTGCCATTATTTCACCATAAGGGTAGCTTCTTTCTCCCGGCTGAGAGCTTTTTGCCAGCTCCCGGCCATTTATATCGAGGATTGCTCCCCGCGTTATATCTAATGCCGCATTGCCACGACGGTTCATAGGATTTGCCGCCAAGGATGGTGCCGCGATAACCTGCAGGTAAACAATATATCCAAAAAGACACAGGAAGCATACCATCATAAAAACACTGCAATGCAGAATATATTTTTTTATATCT
>DFHJ01000062.1:30904-46931 GCA_002372665.1 Anaerovibrio lipolyticus | reverse complement strand
ATTTGAACAATGGCGTTATAACGAGTAAATGCAGAGGCTGATTGCCTTGAGCATTAGGTTTCGGAGCGTTAAGAAACGATTTTTTGCTTACTTACACAGCGAGAAAACATCCGCTGTCTGAGCGACGCCCAGCTAGTCCAGTAGGGGCGAAGCGAGTTCGGATTTTTCTTGCTGCTAATTAAAATGCAAAAAATAGTTTTAGCGACGAAACTGAGCGAAAGGCAACAGTCTCTGCATTATTATTTATGATTATTATGAATGTTCACCTAAGACTAAAATGCACCTATAACCCCGGTGGCAATAACCTTCAGTCTTACCCTCAGTGGGCCGAATACCTCACAGGCCCCCTTGGCGTACGCATAAATTGTTGCATTCCCACGGGCTGCCCTGAGGTCATTAATGGTGTTATAGATTTCTTCACCCTCGATAATACCTACATTACCGGAAATAGGATCAGGCAATACGCCCTTTTGAGTGGCAATACCATTAACATCACGAAGGAAGCTGGTTATTTCTGCATCCACTTCATCCTCATTATTAACGTTGACATGGAGGCTCTTGGTTGCAATAAGCTCACCATCATTGAATACCCGCTTGTTGCGATAAAGCTGCAACGCAGTACGAACATCCTCACCACGAACAAGATTGCCAATGGATACAATACGAACAACCATATCATCCCGACTTTCAGAAATAATCTGGGCTGCCTGTTCATAATCAGATTGCAAAATCCATATCTGCTTTTCCTGCTCCGTAGCCTTGTCACCCAAACGACGGGCAATATTCTCTTGGGCCTCACCTGTAAGCATTCGCAAGTCATTCATGGTGTCCTCTGCACTGCGTCCGCATTTTACAACACCACCGGACAGCACTTCACCAGCGCGGAAGGTGATATCACCTTCACGCATAATCTGAATACCTGTAGTCAGATAATCATTTCTGTCCTCCAGCTGTTTATTATCGTCGGCCAGCTTAGCATTATCATCTGCCAACCCCTGATTTTGTGAGGCCAAATTATTGTTTTCTGCCATCAGCTCAGCCTTGGCTGCCTCCAAGGCATCATTACCCCTTTGCAGCTCATCTGCCCTCTGCTCCAGCTCACGACGTTGTTCCATAAGCTGATCCAAATCCCTGCGGGTCTGAGCCAAGGTCGCATCCGTCTTGGCCTGCTCTACCTTGGAATTTTCCAGTTCCTTGGAAGCATAAGCCAGACGATTTTCCGTTTCCGCCATGGTCTGGCGGAGCTGCTCCATACCAAAAAGAGCGGTACGAACATTGTCAGAAACAGTGGTCATTACGGCCAAGGTCATGGTGGTAATGCTGATACCTGTAAGAATCGTTACCAAAACAGAGGTATGCTTTGGTCTAAGTCCAAAAATGGTCAGCTTTTTTTTGCCAACCTTCGACCCCAATCTATCACCTATAAAGGCTATGGCTCCGCCAACTACTACCAGAACCACAATCAAAAACAGACCATACACGGCGAAGTCACATCCCTTCAAAAACTACAAAATAAAAGAATAAACATTTAATAGAGCTGTTTTTTACTATTTGGAAGCCCTGTGCATAAGCCAGCCACCAGCAATGAGGCCTACAATATTAGGCAGCCATACAGCTATAATCGGTGGAATAGTACCACCCTGGGCAATGGCTCCGGCCATGGTCATTAAGCTGTAGTAAATAAAGATTATTACTATACTTATAACAAAGCCACGGGAAGAACTGTTGCGGTTTGGCTGCATACCCAAAGGAACCGCCACCAAGGTAAAAATAAGGCTGGCCATTGGAATAGTAACACGCTGATAGAGCTCCGTTTCCAGCTTGGCAGTATTCACATACTGACTTTTCATTATTTTTATCTGAGCCGTCAGCTCTGCCATGGACATTTCCTCTGGCTTCTTCTGATCACGGATAATTTCCTTTGGACTTTCATTTACAGGGAGGACCTGGGTATCAAAATGCATAGTATGATGAGACTCTCCATTTGATACATCATAAATAATTCCCTGATGCATGGTCCACTGATTATCCTTCCAGTCAGCGTACTCCGCATTTTCCACATGACTCAGCTCACCCTTTTCAAAGGACTGCATGGTTATCCCCAGCATCTTATTATTAGTAGCATCATACTGTCGGGCATAGATAAGATTTTCAATATTACCATTCTTTATGTCCTTAATAATAATATGCTCCTGGGATTTTGGTGCCAAGTTCCCCCTTATCTCATAATTGAGAACATTACTATAAGCTTCATTGGACCATGGCACTATGTATTCACTGAAATAAACAGCAAATACACTTACAAATGCACCCAAAACAATAGCCGGTGCCGCAATTCGGTAAAAGCTGATGCCACATGACTTCATGGCTGTTATTTCGCTATTACCGGACAAGCGGCCAATGGTCAACAGTCCGGACAGCAGCATGGACATGGGAAAAGTCCAGATGATAACTCCCGGAAGACTCAGTACGAAAATCTTGGCCACAGATGCCAGAGAGGCACCGTATTCAGTGATATACTGTGCAATACGGAACAAGGTTCCGGAACCGATAAATACGGCAGAAAATGCACATATACCAAATATAAAGGTCTTAAAGACCTCTTTAAATATGTATTTGTCTAAAATTCGAATCTGCATCTTCTTACCTCTATTATAATGTGAAATCATTACCAAGATAGAATTTCTTGGCCAGCTCACTGTTTGCTATAGTTTGGCTGTCACCCTCAAGAAGAATCTTGCCATTATTAAGAATATAGGCCCTGTCAACGATGTGCAGGGTTTCTCTTACATTATGGTCAGTAATGAGAATACCCATTCCACGCTCCCGAAGGTACTTAATTATTCCCTGTATATCCGCCACTGCCAAGGGATCTACACCGGCAAAGGGCTCATCCAACAGAATAAACTGTGGCTCCAACGCCAGACAACGGGCAATCTCCACGCGGCGACGCTCACCACCGGAAAGCTCTGTACCCAATCTGTCAATAACGTGGGATACATGGAATTCCTCCAACAGCTCCTTTACCTTATTCTGACGGGTAGCCTTATCCTTGATGGTGCCCTCCAGAATAGACATAATATTTTCCTCAACAGTCATATTGCGGAAAATAGATGCCTCCTGGGCCAAATAGCTGATTCCCAGACGGGACCGCTTGTACATCGGCATATCACCGATTGGGAAATCAGATAAAAAGACCTCTCCTGAGGTTGGACGCTCCAAACCAACAATCATATAGAAGGTGGTGGTTTTACCGGCACCATTTGGCCCCAGCAAGCCTACGATTTCTCCCTTGCTTACCTTAAGGGAAACACCATCCACCACATTTCTTTTTTTAAATGTTTTAACTAAATTTCTGGCCTCAATATGCAACTCAATAGACCTCCCAGTTACTTCACAGATGCCTTGCCGTCATCAGCCAAATATACAGTCAGTTTCTTGCTCTTTAGGGTGTTATTGTCCTGAACTGCCCAAGCATTGCCAGTTATAACAGCCTTACCTTTTTCCTTGCCCCAATAATTAACCTGGTCACCACCAGCTTCCATATTATTACGTGGACTAACAATATGAATGTTACCATCACCAACAATATGCTCTTCCCGCATAAATCCGCGAATCATGTTGGCACTGAATGTTCCGTCAGCAGAAGTAATGCTACCTCCACTTGGAATCAATACATACTCATCCTGCTGAAAATATTCAACCCTTGGTCCCATAAAGTGCTTGTCAGCTTTAATGCCATTTACAGAGCCTTCTGCAATCATGTGATCAGGGCCATCAGTGATTACCAAATCTGCAGTTACCCGCATATCATCCTTGGTGGCCACCACGTTACCACTTACCTTGCCATCCTTGGTCTTGGAATTGTATTCAGCGTAATCACCGGTAACAGTGGCATTGCCTTTAGTCATTATCACATTACCCTTAGCAGAAGCCAGACCACTTTCCATATCATATTCCACTTCTTCTGCATCAAGGGTTGCCGGCTCATTATTATCTGCTGCATAAATAGTGCCTGAAATCGCCATAGTGGCAATACCAGCCAATACAACTACTTTTTTTATGTTTAATCTCATTCCCATAGCTTATTCTCCTATTCATCTTACCCCTTTTCGAGGTGCGCATTGCCAATAATCTTGAATTTTCTAAATCCATTGGTACTTTCAATACGATCTCCGGAAGCCTTAATATGCTCCTTCTCGTATTCTATCTTGGCATCTCCCTTCATGGCCAGCATATCCTTATCGGACAGCCACTCCACTTCCTTGCAGGAGAACCTGCCACCATCACTGGACTTTCCTTCCACACCATCGATAACCTGCAAATGATGTGTTTTTTCCTGATAAGTGGCCTTTGGAGCCTTTAGCTCAACGGTTCGACCATCGTCGTAATTGTAGATGGCCTTAACATTGGTCAGGGCAACATCCTTGGTATCAATGTCCATTTCTATATTTTCGGCAGTTACTGTCCAAATGATTTTACCGTTCTTTTCCTCGCTGATAGTATTGCCATCAAAATTAACAATACGTTGAGATGGACCACTACCATCATCAGCTGGAGGCTCCGGTATACCATTAACAGCCCATACAATAAGTATAAGCAGCAAAACTGCAAAAACACCCGCCAAAGCCTTTCCTTTTTTATTCATTGTCAGTTACCTCTGATTTTACTATATGATGCTTATGCACCTGCTGCTCAGGAGCTGTATTCCAGCGCTTCTGGAACCAAAGCCACTGAGTTGGATTTTCAATAATAATTTTCTCAAGAATCTTAGTCATTTTATAGGTTAAATCGAACAAATCCTTATCGCTGTTCCCAGTGTCTTCATAACGAAGCACCTCACCAATCACAACCTTGTGATGGCCATCGGGCTGGCGTAATATAAAGGCTGGCAAAATAGGAGAATTAAACTTTTTGGCAAAAACTGCAGCCCCCATGGGAGTTGAAGCCGTCTTGCCCAAAAATTCAATAAAGGCACCACCAGGACCAGCATCCTGATCTGCCAAAAATCCCAGTATTCTCCCTTTTTTCAGTGCCTTGGCTGCTGCCAAAAGCTCACTGGTACCGCGGGAGAATATCTCTACATTAATAGTTGCCCGCAAATCATTCAGGGCATTTGTATAATCCATGTTAGGCTGTGGCTTGGCAATGGCACTTACAGGCATATCATTCATGGTAAAAGCGGCAGACAGCCACTCCCAATTACCCACATGACCTGTAAGTACCACAACACCGTGCTTTTCCGCCAATGCCGCCTCCATCCTTTCCAGATGGTCAATTTCAATATGCTTTTTAAAATTATCCTTGTTAAGGGCAGGCATATACAGCACTTCAAAGAAATTACGGCCCATATTGATGAAGGACTCACGAACCAGCTTTTCAGCCTCTTCCTGAGATATTTTTAAAGACTCCCGCATCTGCTTTATCGCCAGATTTCTCTGTTTCTTTATTAACTTGTAATACAGAATGCCCAATCCCTTGCCCGCTACCAACAGCCAGCTATAAGGAGTTCTGCAGGACACCCAGCTCAGAAACATAAGAAGCTTGTATACCATAAAAATCCCAATCTCCTATCCCTATTACAAAGAATACTTTTATTTACTGTCTTACATCGTCAACTGCTTTTTTACCGGTAAAGGTGCCCACAAGGGAATCCCATTTCCCCTGCTCCTTTAAGATAAACTCGAGGATTTCACGAACTGCCCCCTTACCACCGGGACATTCAGCCACCACCTTGGCCAATTCCTTAACCTCAGCCACGGCATCTCCCACGCAACAGCCAAGACCTGCCTGCTGAATAAGAGGAATATCATTGATATCGTCTCCCACATAGGCAATTTCCTCATCCTTAAGGGAGAATTTCAGCTTAATCTCTTCATAAGCACCACGCTTGTCAACGCAGCCCTGATAAAGGGCATCAAGCTTCAGCTCATTGGCACGCTTGGTCATAATTCTGGAGCTGCGGCCGGTGATAATGGCACTCTTAATATCACCCTTGTGAGCCAGGGCAATACCCATACCATCCCGGGCAGAAAAAGCCTTCATGGCCTCCCCTTCAGGTCCCATATAGATACATCCATCCGTAAGGGTTCCATCCACATCAAAAATAATCAGCTTAATTTTCTTGGCAATTTCAGAAGCACCTTTTTTAGTTTTCATATTATACAACTCCCTGACGCAAAAGGTCTGTCAAATGCACAATACCGACGGGTTTATTATCAGCACTTACCACCGGCAAAACCGTAATCGGCCGTGGCTTATGCTTTTCCATAATGCTTAGGGCTGATGCTGCCAGCTTCTCCTGGGTAATGGTATGAGGATTCTTGGTCATAAGCTCCTCCACAGGCTCATCCAAAAACTGGCTGCCCTTGGCCAGACAGCGACGAATATCACCATCTGTTACCAATCCAATAAAATTACCATCATCATCCACCACAGAGGTAGCGCCAAGTCCCTTGTCAGTCATCATAAAGAGGGCTTCCTTGGCGGTGGCACTGTAGTGAATAATAGGATTATCCTCACCACTGTGCATAACATTTTCCACAGTTAAAAGCAAACGGCGTCCCAAGGAACCACCCGGATGAAACAGGGCAAAGTCCTGTCTGGTGAAGTTTCTGGCCTCCAGCAGTGCCACCGTAATGGCATCCCCCATGGCCAGAGTTGCAGTGGTACTGGCAGTAGGAGCCAGCCCCAAAGGACAGGCCTCCTTTTCAACGCTGACATCAATAAAGAAATCAGCATTCCTCCCCAAAGCAGATTCCCTACGGCCTGACATGGCAATAATCTTAGCACCAATGCGCTTTACCACCGGCAGAATATTTACCACCTCCGTGCTTTCACCGCTGTTGGAAATAGCTATAACCACATCATCAGCTGTAACCATTCCTAAATCGCCATGGAATGCCTCAGCTGGATGCATGAAAAAGGCTGGAGTTCCCGTGCTAGCCAAGCTGGCGGCAATCTTTCTGCCCACATGACCGGACTTACCCATGCCCGTAACAATAACCCTTGCCTTGCACTCCAGTATACACTGAACTGCCTGGACAAATTCCTCGTCAACATGATCAATCAGCTTCAATACTGAGTCCGCCTCAATACGAAGTGTCTCAATTGCAGAATCCTTAATCATTTAATAAAAGCCTCACAAAATTACAACTGTTTTCTTACAATATCGTGAATTGCAATAGCATCCTTCAAAAGCTCCTCCAGCTTGTCCAGATAAATCATATTAGGACCATCGCAGAGAGCCTCCTCCGGATTATCATGTACCTCCATAAAGAGAGCATCCACACCTGCACCGACAGCAGCCCGTACCAGATGTGGCACATATTCACGGTTGCCTGCTGAACAGGTACCGGCACCACCTGGCAGCTGAACGCTATGGGTACCATCAAAAACTACAGGGTAACCAAAGGACCGCATAATAGGGAAGGCACGCATATCCACAACCAAATTGTTGTAGCCGAAGGTGGCACCGCGCTCTGTCAGCATAATCTGGGAGCAGCCACCCTCATGGAGCTTGTCCACCACATTGCGCATATCTGCCGGGGCCATAAACTGCCCCTTCTTTACATTCACAACAGCACCGCTTTTGGCAGCAGCATAAAGCAAATCAGTCTGACGGCACAGAAACGCCGGAATCTGAATTATATCTGCCACCTTGGCCACAGGCTTCACCTGCTCCTCGGTGTGAATATCCGTAACGATAGGTACCTGCAATTCATCCTTGATGTGCTGCAGCATTTCAAGTCCCTTCTTCAAACCAGGGCCTCTGAAACCGTTAAAGGAAGAACGGTTGGCCTTGTCAAAGGAAGCCTTGAAAACGTACGGAATCCCCAGCTTGCCACAGATTTCCTTGATTGTGCGGCCAATCAGCAGACAACGGTCCATCTCCTCCAAAACACATGGGCCAGCCAACAGAGCCAGCGGTTTGCCATTACCAATTTCAAAATTACCCACCTGAACAGTATTCATAATGCTACCACCCTTCTTCCTCAGGCATCTTGCCCATTTAAACGCTGCTTATATGCTTTATTGACTGCTTCCAGATCTTCCTTTGTATCCACTCCAACGAAATGGAAGTCAGTTTTGATAACCTTAATTTTATAACCATTTTCCAAAGCCCGAAGCTGCTCCAGTGACTCAGTAGTTTCCAGAGGAGTTGGCTCCATCTTGGCATAATTCAGCAGGAAATCCCGCTTGTAGGCATAAATGCCGATGTGCTTATACACCGTTACCCCCGTATTCTCCCTTGGATAAGGCAGGACACTTCTGGAAAAATACAGTGCATAACCATTTTTATCAGTAACAACCTTTACGTTGTTGGGATTTTTTATATCCTCTGGATTTGTCATGGGTGACTTTACTGTGGCCATCTGCAAATCCGGATCATCATCAAAGGCGGCTGCCAAGTCATCAATAAGGGCAGGCTCTATCATAGGCTCATCACCCTGAACATTGATAATAAGCTCTGCCTCGGGGTGAGCTGCTGCCACCTCTGCCAGACGGTCTGTGCCCGTTGGGTGGTCCTTGGCTGTCATCATGGCCTTACCACCATTTTTTACCACAGCATCATATACCCGCTCATCATCTACAGCCGCAATAACACCTGTAAGGTGCCTTGCCTTGGCTGCCTGCTCATAAACTCTGGAAATCATAGGCTTTCCACATATATCCGCCAAAGGTTTCCCTGGAAGACGGGTAGATGCAAAACGAGCCGGAATCACACAAAGTGTATTCATTGACATATCAGCCTCTCTTTATCAATTAGACTTATGCTGCCCCAGCTTTTCAGCAATTTTTTTCTGCAGCATCTCTTCAAATTCATCCTTGCCATTCTGAAGTACAACCTCGACAGTGAGGATAAGTACAGGAATCTGCTTTTCATCAGGCACCGCCGCCAAAAATTCCATTGGCAGCTTAACAGCATCCTTTTCAGTGGTTACAATAGCCTCGGCCCCCTGACGGACAGCCTGCCCCATAGCATCCACCATTTCCTCCTGGGTGTATTCGTGATGGTCCGGGAAGCGGAAGCTCTCAATGATTTCCGCCCCCGCACTGGCCACCGTCTGCTCAAAGGACGCCGGATTACCAATGGCGGAAAGGGCCACCACCTTCTTATCCTTAATGGCAGAAATGGACATTCCCTCGCTGGCCACATTGCGCTTCCAATCACACAGCTCAATACAGGACTGAGGATGATGAATACTTTCCACTACAGTAGGGTTGCTTCCATACTTGGCAATCTGATCCCTAATATACTTTTTAAACCCTGGCAAGCCTTGGTCGACCTTGGTCATAAGACATACATCTGCACGCTCCAAATGGGTAATAGGCTCGCGGAGAGTTCCCCTTGGCAGTACATGCCCATTACCAAAAAGATTTACGGAGTCAATAAGCACCACATCAAGGTCACGGGCCAGCTTCCAATGCTGGAAGCCATCATCAAGAATTGCCACCTCAGCACCAAAGTGCTCGATTGCGTACTGACCTGTTTTATAACGATCACGCCCAATCAGCACCGGCACCTCCGGCAAATGCTTGGCCAACATATAGGCCTCATCACCGGCCTGATCAGCCTCCATATAAATATGGTTGCCATCAGATACCAGACCAACCTCTCCCTGCCACTTGGCCCGATAGCCCCGGTTAAGGATAACTACCTTATATCCCATATCACGGATATATTTGGCCAATCGCTGGGCCGTAGGGGTCTTGCCGGTACCACCTACAGTAATATTACCCAGGCTGATTACAAAACAACCCAGCTTGTTTGTCTTCAAAATTCCAAACTTATAGCTGTCCAGCTTTAGATTTACAAGCATACTGTAAACCTTGGAAAGGATAAACAGAATTGCCATAACACAGCGGGTAAAAAAGCCCTGTGGTTCCTTATTATGGATAATTTGCATGAAATAGGTCTGGAAATTTTCCAATTTATCAGTGGCCTTGACCTTGTTCATTTCCACCTTGGTAAGGAGATCATTAAGAATTACAGCCGTTCTATGGGCTGCCCCCTTGTTTTCCTTACAAATGGCCAAGGTTTCGGCCTCCATACGATGGCGCTCCTCATCATCCCTAAAGAGGTGCAGGGCCTCCACCGCCAAATCCTCTCCGGACTTCACGGTAATTACAGCATTGCGGTTCTTAAAAAGTACATGGGTATCCTTGAAGTTCTGCATATTTTCTCCCACAATTATCGCCTTTCCGTGGGCCGCAGGCTCCAAAATGTTATGACCGCCGTGAGGAATCAAGGTACCACCAACAAAAATAACATCACCTACGCTGTACATTTTTCCCAGCTCACCAATAGTGTTAAGAATAACCACATCATGAGCAGTGGTAAAATTTTCCTGCAGCTGGGTTCTGGTTACAGCCTTAAAGCAATACTCATCACAAAGCTCCAAGATGGCATTTGTACGAAGAATAGAGCGGGGAGCTATTACCAGCTTTGCCTTAGGATAAATACGGCGTATTTCATTAAAGGCCTTTAACACATGCTCCTCTTCCCCCTTATGGGTGGAACCGGCCAAAAATACCCCCTGATTATCCTTGAGCCCCAGCTCTAACAGCAAATTATGCTTTTCCTCGGGACTAACATCAGTGTAAGTCTGGTCAAACTTGGTATTTCCGGTAACGGTTACCAAATCCGGGTCAGCACCCAGCTTTAGAATATTTTCTGCGTCCACATTGGACTGCATGGCAAATACCTTTATGGAGCTGAGGATTTCATCCCAAAGGCCCATCATATAGCGATAGCGTTTGGTACTCTTGTCACTGATGCGGCCATTTACCATAAGCACCGGTATATCCAGCTTTTTGCAGGCCCTAAGAAAATTTGGCCACAGCTCCGTTTCCACTGGCATAAAAACCCGTGGACGAACTCTATACAAAAGATTGGCCGAGAGCCATGGTAAATCAAAAGGAAAGTGAATTATGCTGTCCGCATCCTTAATGATGCGGTTAGCCATTTCATAGCCACTGTTTGTAAATACAGATACAAGTATGGGACTCTGAGGAAATTCCTTGTGAAATTCCTTTATCAGTGGGCTGGCCGCCACAATCTCCCCAACGGAGGCGGCATGAACCCATATACAATTTTTACGGGCAACCTTATCAAGGGCATGCTTGGGCAAAAAGCCCAGCTGCTGTTTGATTCGTTCCACGAATCCCTTTTCCCGGACTCCCCGTATGCAGAATACCGGTATCATCAAAATGACCACCAGTACACCTACAATATTGTACACTAAATGGAGCATAGAATAGTTTTCTCCTCAAAAATACCAATAGTTATGCGTTACTGTTGCGGAACTGAATATTGTAAAGATTACTGTAAAGACCATCCTTGGCCAGCAGCTCCTCATGGGTACCATGCTCAATAACATGGCCGTTTTCCACAACAAAAATCTGGTCTGCATTAAATATAGTAGACAGGCGATGGGCAATGACGAAGGAGGTTCTCCCCACCATCAGCTTGTCCAAAGCGTCCTGTACGATTTTCTCACTTTCTGTATCAAGGGCAGAGGTGGCCTCGTCCAAAATCAGAACCCGTGGATTTTTCAAAATAGCTCTGGCAATGGCCAAACGCTGGCGCTGACCGCCTGACAAATTCAAGCCACGCTCACCGATTTTGGTATTATAGCCATCAGGCAGCTCCTGAATAAACTCGTCAGCATTGGCAGCCTTGGAAGCCTCGATGATTTCCTCATCGGTGGCATCCAAGCGTCCATAACGGATATTTTCCATTACCGTGGTGCTAAAAAGCATGGTTTCCTGTGGCACCAGACCTATTTGCTCACGAAGAGAATCAGTGGTAACCTCCCGCACATCATAACCATCAATGGAAATAGAGCCGGAATCTATATCATAAAATCTAGGTATCAAATTAGCAATAGTGGATTTGCCGCTGCCGCTTGGTCCCACCAAGGCAATCATCTGACCGGGCTCAGCCGTAAGACTCACATTGGAAAGAGCCGCCTGCCCCTCCTTATAGGAGAAGGTAACATTATCAAATACCACCTTGCCCTCTATTTTAGGAAGAACCTTGGCATCTGGACCATCCTTAATCTGCTCATCCATATCCATAACTTCGAATACGCGCTCAGCTGCCGCCATGGCCTTCTGGATTGCACCATAAACACGGCTAAGACGCTTTACAGGATTTGCCAAATTAACGGCATAGGTAAGGAATGCCACCAGCTCACCGGCGGTAATGGTTTCATTAACAACCTCATAGCCACCGAACCACACGATGAAGGTTACAGCCACAGCCGCCAAAAACTCCACAGTTGGGGTAAGCAGGCTCATGAGCTTAACATTCTTCATGGCCGCCTGGAAATTCAGAACATTCTGATGATCAAAGCGCTTAATCTCATATGCCTCACGCACAAAGGACTTAACCACCCGTATAGCTGATATGCTTTCCTGAAGCATGGAAGTGATATCCGCCATACGCTCCTGAATAAGAGTCCCTGAGAATTTCAGCTTCCGACCAAAAATCTTCATGGCATAGCCAACCAAAGGAATGGTCATCAAGGTCAACAGGCTGAGACGCCAATCCAAGTAAACCATCATCACCAAGGAACCCACCAATACAGAGGCCTCTGTAACCATCTCAATAAGATTATTGACAATGGCACTCTGCATGGCAGCCACATCGTTGGTAATATAGCTCATTACAGCACCAGTCTGCTGCTTGTCATAGTAGGACAGAGGCATTTTCTGAAACTTGCGGAATAAAATGCTGCGCACATCAATAATTACCTTCTCACCCACATATGAAACAAGATAACTCTGGCCGTAATAGAATACACCTCTAAGGAACATGACTACCAGGATACCAACTGCAATAAGGTTCAGCATGTACATATCCCTTTCCATGAGCACCTTATCAATCATATCCTTGATAATCCATGGAAGATACAAGTTGGCTCCTGCAGCCATAATAATACAAAATACTGCCGCCACCAGTCTTCTGGTATATGGCTTTATATACATAAGCAAACGCTTATAATTCTTCATTTACTGACTAACCTCCAGGCGGCTCTTACCGTATCTCTCTGCCGCCGCCAAAATTTTCTCTGCCACTCTAACTGCCGCACCTGGCTTGCCCAGCTTGGACACAGCCTCCTTCAGCCCATAAAGGACCTTATCACGGAATCCTTCTTCAGCATAATATTTCCTCGCTTCATCAAAAATTCTCTCCCCGGTAACCTCATCCTGCAAAAGCTCCCTTTGCACCTGACGTCCCACTAAAATATTGGGCAGGGTAAAGAATTCAATATCCACCAACAGCTTGCCAATAGCATAGTTCAATGAGGCCATTTTATAAAGACATACGCATGGAAGCCCTAATAGAGCCGCCTCCATAACTACAGTACCAGAAGTGGCAATGGCAAACTCCCCAATACTCATCAAATCATAATTCTTATCCTCGGTGTAATGAATATTCACCTTATATCTGGAGGCAATATCTGTAATCAGCCCCTTGTCTATCCCCGGTGCCACCGGCAAATAAAACTCCAGACTGTCATTTTCCTGCTTTAAAAGCTCTGCTGCACCAAGCATAGCCGGCAACAGCATATTAATTTCCTGCTTGCGGGATCCTGGCAACAGAATTACGGGATTTTTTCCCTCGGCTACTCCAAAGTACTCTCTGGCCTCCACCTTGGACATGCTTGGCTTAACCGTATCCACCAGGGGATTTCCATTAAAGGAAATATTGGCTCCTGCCGCCTCATATACAGGCAATTCAAAGGGGAATATAGCCGCAAATTCATCGGCAATGGCGGCACATTTCTTGGCACGGCCCTTACGCCATGCCCAAGCCGACGGCGGGATGTAAGAAAATACTGGTATCCCCATGGCCTTGGCTTTTTTCGCCAACCGCCAGTTAAAATCAGGATAATCTATCAGCACCAGAATGTCAGGCTTCTCCTCCTTCATAAAAGCCTCCAGCTTATTCAAAAGAGCGAATATCCTGGGAAGGTTTTTTATGACCTCCCAGACACCCATAATGCTATATTCACGCATATCAGAGCATAGACGAACACCCGCTGCCGCCATTTTGGGACCACCGAAGCCGATAAGCTCAGCCTCAGGACATTTTTCCAAAACTGCTTTGGCAAGACTTTCGCCATGCACATCCCCGGAGGGTTCTCCCGCAGAAAACATTATTTTCATTGTAGCCCTCCTTAAACTTAAGCGCAGAAATCCATTAAAAAAGCATTACAATATATTATCGCATATTTTATTCTTACATACAACACAAAAGGGACCGAAATCCTCCAGCCCCTAAAATATTCTGCACAATATTTTATTCCATAACAGCGATAGCAATATCATTGGCATCCGCCATTTCAATAACCTTTGCCCTATCCACCAGCAAGGTTCTGCCGGCTTCAATAACCAAAGCCTTGGCTCCCACAGAAATCATACTTTCAAGAGTAGTAGTACCCACAGCAGGAACATCAAAGCGCAAATCCTGATTTGGCTTTGCTACCTTGGCCACCACAGCACCACCACGGGCCAACTCCCCACCACGGCGTATGCAGGCATCGGTGCCTTCAATTGCTTCCAATGCCATAACACCCAGCTGTTTTACCACAGCAGTCTGCCCCACATCCAGACGACCGATTTCCCTGGCCATCTCCATGCCGAACTTCATATCCTTAATTTCCTCATCAGTAGGCTGTCTCCTGGTAAGGACCCCCACCTCCGGCATTAAGGATTTAATAAGGGCTGTCTGATCAAAGGCCTCAAGATTATCCTTGGCCAATTCCTTAATAAAGGCCAGCATCAAAGTATCGTCCTTGCGGTCAGGCAAAGTAAATATCAGAGAGAGCATTCTCAAATCAGGCTGAACGTGCTGTCCACTATATAGGATTTCCTTGGTAACCTTACCAATCATAGTTACCTTCTGAACTCCATTTTCCTTCAGATAGTCGATGATAGCCTGCAGCTGAGCCACATTTATGTCCTTATAGCCTGCAGTACAGCTTTTAAGCTCCTCATCAACCCCAGGAACCAGACCCACACAATATACCTCATAGCCCATAGCCTTGGCAGCCATTGCACATTCCACCGGCAATCTGCCCACACCGGCCAAAAGACCAATCTTTTCCATACCCATCCTCCGATATTATCCCTCAGAACCATCCCCAGCCTTGGAGCTGTGCTTGACATTTGGACGGCAAATACCACGATCTGCATTTCTGAGGAAGTTTAACAAATGCTCAATTTCCTCACAGGAATCCACCTGCTCCTCGATGGCCGCAATAGCCTCCGGCAAACGAAGCCCCGAGCGATACAAAAACTTATATGCCTGCTTTATCTTGCTGCGGTTCTCAGCGCTGATGCCCGCTCTGGACATGCCAACACTGTTAAGACCACAGGCCCTTGCAGGGGAACCATCCACAATAGTGAAGGGAACAATGTCATGAATATTACGGGACATACCGCTGACCATGGCATTACGGCCAATACGCACAAACTGATGCACTCCTGCCATACCACCAATTACAGCCCTGTCCTCTACGATTACATGGCCAGCCACCATAGCAGCATTTGCCATGACAATATTGTTGCCTAAAATACAGTTGTGAGCCACATGAACGTAGGCCATCAGCAGACAGTCATCACCAATACGAGTAGCCGCATCCTCGCCACAGGCACGGTGAATAGTACAGAACTCATGGATTTTGGTACGATCACCAATCTCCACAAAGCTGCGCTCCCCCTTAAATTTAAGGTCCTGTGGCTCCTCGCCAATGGAGGCACCCTGGAAAATATGGCAATCCTGCCCGATCTTGGTCCAGCCCGTAATAACAACGTTAGGGCCTATCTCTGTACCGTCACCAATCTCTACATTTTCACCAATAACCGTAAATGGCCCGATTTTAACATTTTTTCCCAGCTTTGCATTGGGATGAACCACGGAAAACTTATGTATATCAGCAACAGAATTATTATTATCTGTCATAAAAAATTACACTCCTTTAGTATGCCCATAGGGCCTAAAACAGTCCAA
>DFHJ01000062.1:0-30726 GCA_002372665.1 Anaerovibrio lipolyticus | reverse complement strand
AATTACTCATTTGCTGGTTGCTGCAGAGCAAAAGTGAAATCACCCTGGGCAGCAAAAACGCCATCAACAAAGGATTCAGCATGAAGTCTGCCATAGTCTCCATGAACCTTCATCAGCTCAGCCTTCATCACAAGCTGATCACCGGGCACAACAGGCTTCTTAAACTTAATATTGTCCATACCACCAAAAAGGGCAATCTTGCCGCGATTTTCCTCAGGATAAAGCATGGCAATGCCACCTACCTGAGCCATAGCCTCCAGAATGAGCACCCCCGGCATGATGGCCTGATGAGGGAAATGACCGCGGAACTGTGGCTCATTATAGGTTACATTCTTAATGCCAGTAGCAGACTTAAATGGATCAATCTCAATAATGCGGTCGACCAATAAAAATGGTGCGCGATGTGGCAAAATTTTCTTGATTTCATCGATTTCCAATACCATATTAATACCTTCTTCCTCTTTCCAATTCTAAATAACTTTATTACTAAAATATCTTACTTGCAAAATTTCTCAGCCAAATGCTTGGACATGGTGGTATTCAAGGCATGACCTGATTTTACGGCGATAAAATGTCCCCTGATAAAGCCCGCCAGTCTGAGATCTCCCACAATATCCAAAATCTTGTGTCGAACCAGCTCATCCGGATATCTCAGTTTATTCATCCAGCCCTCATCATTATAGACGATAACATTTTCCATGGTACCGCCTAATCCCAAGCCCATTTTACGCAGGGCTTCCACCTCTGCCTCATAGGCAATAGTTCTGGCAGCTCCTACCTCCCTGATATACTCCTCAGTGGTAATCTCATAGTCACCATACTGAATACCAATAAGAGGATGAGGATTGATGGAAGTGAAGCTTACCCTAAAGCCATCATAAGGCACTGCCAGAATAAACTTGTCACCATCATCCACCCGATACAGCTTATCAATGATTATTTCATGGCGGGGAGCCTCCATCTCCTTTATGCCAGCCTCAGCGATAAGCTCACAAAAAACCTTGGAACTGCCGTCAGCCACCGGTGGCTCCTCAGAGTCAATAAGCACACGGCAATTATCTATTTTCATTGCATTAAATGCAGACATGAGATGTTCAATAGTGAACATCTTGATGCCATTATCTTCAATCGTAGTAGCCCTAAGAGTAGATGTAACATTTACCGCCTTGGCCTCCACCTGAGGTGAGCCCTCCAGATCGTTTCTCACAAAAACAATACCCGTATCCGCCTCCGCCGGCTGCAAGGTCATATGTACATCTACACCAGAATGCAACCCCACTCCCACATAACTTATTTCGGAGTTAAGGGTAGTCTGTTTTATCAAATTCAGCCCCCCTTGAAATCATACATTATTTTCAATGACACAATACTTCATTCTCAATTATACAAAATAATAGGCAATAGTGCAAAAATCCTAGTCCAGTCCTTTTTCACGAACTGATTTCCAACGATCGTGAAGCCAGAACCAGTCTTCCGGATGGGTTCTTATATGATTCTCCAGTAAATTTGCAATCTGCTGGGTAGCCTTCTTAATATCCTCTTTTTTATCCTTGGTCTGATCCACAAAAATTGGAGGATAAATGGTGATATGATGCCCCCCGTCAGGACGATGAACAATTTGCCCATGAAAAATAGGGGCTTTTTGGGTACGGGCAATGGAGGCAGGACCAACAAAGCAATTTGTCTTTCTGTTAAAGAAGTCAAGAACTACACCATCTCTCCACAAAGGATCCTGATCTGTAATAAGACCAATCATCCAGCCTTCCTTTATCATCTTAAACATTTCCCTTACACCGTCGGTGTAGGTGATATGCATCCCCACAAGAGTACGATACTCATTAATAAAGCGGTCCATGGCACTGTCCTTCTGTTTTTTTGCGACCCCCACAAGGGGAACCCCATACTGGGCCAGCGCAGCCCCCATGAGTTCCCAGCTGTCACTGTGAGAAGTGGCAATTACAGCCCCCTGCTTCTTATCAATGGCCTCCTGCAAATACTCCAGGCCATCAATGGTAACATATTTTTTTATGTACTCCTCCTTAATAAGCTCCGGATAGCGAAGTACCTCCATTAACATAGGACCAAACTGCACCCAGGAAGCCTTGGCAATTCTCTCTGCCTCCCCGGCATCCACCCCCAGGCAACGGATAATGTTATCGTAGGCCATGAACTTTCTCTTTTTAGGCACTACAATCCAAGTGAGTTTCCCCAGCACTTTTCCAAAGCTGTTACATTTTTCCATGGAAAACCGACAGGCAATCCAGCTAAAAAATTTCATCAGATAGTATCCCATAGTAAATCCTTTCAAAGCATATGCTAATCTTGTTTATGCTATCATATAACCAAAAAATATGCCATACGATGACTTCTTTTCCTCTTAAACTACAATATAAATTTTACTATGGTTTAATCAATAGTCAAGCAATGAAAAGCCCTCCCCAGGTTTTCCCAGGGAGGGTTAAAGCTAATTTTTCATTTTTTATTAGTAGGAAGCATCAGCACCGCCGGTAACCTTGTTGGTCTGAACCTCTAAATGGTCAGGAGTCAGATGATACTCTGACTGGAATGGATGCTTAGGATAGAGCTTTGCACCCTTCTTTTCCAGGAAGGCGCGGAGAAGCCATGGCTTATCGGAAATAAGGCCATCAACACCCATGTCGTACATCATTTCCATGTCCTTAACATCATTTACAGTCCAAGGAACTACCTTCATGCCCAGCTTGTGAGCCTCATCCACCATGTTCTTGCTGATCTCACCATAATATGGAGAAATAATATCAGCACCAAAGGAATGAGCAGCAGCCACTGCATCGCCCTTGAAATCCTTAATATCAAGACCGCCAAGCCAAGGAGACTTCTCCTTGTCAAAAGGTCTCAGGGACTCAGCAGACTTGCCCCAGGATGGCTCCTCCTCAATAAGAGCAGAAAGGGAGATGTTTGGATTCATCTTCTTTTCCATCATAAGGGTTTCCCAGTCGAAGGACTGAAGAACTACACGATCTTCCATACCATATTTAGCTACCAGCTCATTGAAGCGGGTGAGAAATGCCTTTTTGTCAGCATTGCCTGTGTAGGCAGCACCCATCAGCGGATCAGGATAGGACTTGGTCTCAATGTTGAACTTAACATTCTCGTTGCCGGAAGCCTTTACCAGCTGGAACAGCTGCTCCAGGGTAGGAATCTGGGCAAATTCAGGATCGACTCTGGTCTGACCATGGAGCTTGTAGTATTCAACATCAGGGTTAATCTTGGAAACGTTAAACTTCTGAATCTCAGCGACTGTCATCTTGCGGATATCATATTTGCCGTTCTCAATCCATTTGCCATTTGCATCACGGGTAATTTCGTGATTCAGAATTGGATTGTGACTCATTACGATGTCACCATCGCCAGTGAACTGCATATCGCACTCGATGCAGGTTGCGCCATTTTCAATGGCATAAGCGTAAGAATACAGAGTATTCTCAGGACGGGCATCTCTGCCGCCACGGTGAGGCTCAAAGTCAAATACATCCCCAAAGTCTACCTTTGCCTCAGCCTGTGGTGCGTCAGTAAAACCGGCTACCCCTGTGGCCATTACTGCTGCCAAAATACCCATAGCGATTTTTTTACGATTCAATTTCATTTTATTTCCCCCTTAAAATAATGAATCTGTAATAAGTATAACAGAAAACTAAAAAAATGTTTATACAATTTTTGTCCTTTTTGCATGGGAATAATGTCTTAAATCAATAAATAATACAGCCATATAGTTAATCATTGTTAGTTATAAAAAGGACGGGGACTGCTATCTTTAGCGCCATATCGAAATATAGGCAAAATAATAGCACAAAAATATACGGGGACTGCTAGATTTAGCATTTAGTTACGCTTCGTTAAGAATTTTTTTGTTGCAATACCGATGCCATAGTGTAAAAAATCATTTGTTTGAGCAAGGCCAATTAGGCCGAAGCGAGTTATGATTTTTTGCACTATATAAACGCAATAAAAAATTTTAGAAGTGTAACGGCGCTAAAGATAGCAGTCCCCGTATATATTATTATTATTATTATTTTGTCAGTTCTTCTATTTTCTTTTCTAAATCCTTGATTTTCTTACTCATATCATTGAGCTTCTTCATGTGGGCCTGCATACGCAGCCATTCCTGATGTGGTCTTGCAGGGAATCCCGCATAGAATACTCCCTCAGGGGTATTGCCAATAATACCGCTTCTGGCCGCAAACACAGAATTGCCACCAATATTGATGTGACCTACGGTACCGGTCTGTCCACCAAAGGTAACATTTGCCCCGGTATTGGTGGAGCCGGAAATACCTGTCTGGGCCACAATCAGGTTCCCAGGGCCAATGTGGCAGTTATGGCCAATATGTACCAGATTATCTATCTTGGTACCCTTACCAATAACCGTTGAACCAATAGTGGCACGGTCAATACCAGCATGGGCACCGATTTCCGTGTCATCCTCCAGCACCACATTACCCACCTGAGGAACCTTGGTATGAACTCCATCCTTGGTGGTGAAGCCAAAGCCATCAGCACCAATAACGGCTGAACTATGAACAATAACCCGCTTCCCCACCTTGCAGTGTTCACGAATAGTGACGCTGGAATAAAGGGTAGCATCATCATCTACTTTGGCATACTGGCCTACATAAACATGAGGATATATAACCACACGATCCCCGATTACCGCATGGTCATCCACATAGGCAAAGGGCAGAATAGTAACGTCCTTGCCTATAGTAACATCCTTACCTATGTGAGCATCAGAACTTACACCCTTTTCATGCTGGATAGGAGGAGTAAAGGTGGTTAGCAGAACTGCGAAGGCAGCTCTGGTATTTTCCACATAAATGGCAGGCAGCGGAAAATCCGCCTCCACACCATTAGGCAAGAGAACTGCCCCTGCATTACATTTTGCAGCTTCCTCCACATGGGCCTCATCCGCAAAGGTGATAGTTTCCTTGGTGGCTCCTTCAATATTATTTACTCCATTAATGACAATAGAAGGATCCCCTGCGAGACGGCCCCCTACCAGTGTTGCTATCTCCTGTAATGTCATTTTCATATTCCCAAATCTCCCTTTAAATTACAGGTTACTGCAGCTTGGCAATTACATCGTCAGTAACGTCCACACCGCCAATAACCATACCATCCTTGCCGTTGCTCTTCACTACAGTGTCCAGCTTCTTTTCCTTGGCAATACCGTCCATGGCTGCATAAATCTTGGACTGAACCTGGGTCGCATACTGCTGCTGAATACCAGCTCCCTGCATTCTGAGCTGCTGCTGAAGCTCCTGGAACTTCTGGGCATCCTCTTCAGACTTAATATTGGCCCCCTGCTCCTTAAGCTGTTTTTCTGCATCCTTCTGGAACTCCTCCATGCGCTTCTGCATTTCATCCATGGAGTTCTTTATCTGAGGTGCCTCTGTCTGTACACGGGCATAGTCCACGTAACCAACATTTACCTTACCGCAGCCAGCTGTTATCATCATGGCGCAAACTGCGGACATTGCCAAAACCAAAGATTTTTTCTTGAAATTCATTGAATATTGCCTCTTTTCATTTAAACATGTACAAATAATTATTGAATATTTTTCATTTCCTGTAGCATTTCCTGGGTAAGATCCAGAGTATTAATGCCAATGACCGGCGACTTCAGCTCATGCCAATCACCTAAACCAAAGCTATTATACTCCTCCCCAAGAATATTATCTATAGGATCTGCAATTATCAAATTAAGATGATGGATAATGGCCAGCTTGGCAGCTCTGCCACAAATATCATCAAAGATTTTCTGCTCCAGCAGCTTCATCTCCGTGAGCTTTAATTCCAGGGCAGTCTTTTTCTTGGCTATATCCATCTTAAGCTGAATTGGTTTCATGGCAGCATCAATGGCCTGGACATTTCTGTCCTGCACCTCTTTAAAATGCTGCATTTCATCAGCCTGGGATTTCCCCGCTATACTATCCCGCTCTGCCAACATCGCCCGCTTAATCTCCCCGGTCTCAGCCTCCACTGCTTCCTCATAACGGCGCTGCTGATCTGCCAATAGCTTGTTATGCCTTTCATTGCGCTCATCCTTCAACCGATTCCACTCCGCCTGAAGACTGGCCTTTTCCGCCTCAGACAGCTCCAAGGTTACTGCATTGTCTGCCTTAAGCTGGATATTTAAAATACGGTTGCCATATTCCTGGTCGATAGCCTCCAGTTCCTTGTCAAACTGAGGCTTCATGCACCGATAAATATTGTCAGCCCGTACCTTCAATTCTTCCATTGTTTCTGAATGTCTGGTAATAATCTCCAAATTTGCCTTTTGTCTGGCAGCATCATCAAACAGCTTTTTATCGGCCTGAGCTGCCTGGGCTGTCATTTCAAAGCCCTTCAGCTTTAATTCTGCTTCCAGTGCAGCAACCTCCCGCATCAAGGTCTGAAGCTTTCCATAATCCTTGTGAGCCCTTATAACTTCTCCCATGTCCATAACACCGACATCAGGCTCCCGGGATGATACTGGGGTATTCTGGCGGTTAAACAGAAAAAAAAGCGCTAAAACAATAACCGTAATAGCCGCTGCTCCCATCCATATCCGTCTGTTTCTTAAGCTGTTATCCTTAACCTCAGCTTTATCCTGCTTTCCCTTAACAGCCATAAGAATCCCCCTTTTATGAGGTAATAAAGTACCGAGCACATCGTGCTCGGCACCCTTATTATCCCGTTTTAATTTAAAATTACTTGTTCAACTTCTTCAGAACATCCTGAGTCAGGTCTGTGCCACCATATACAACAGCTTCCTTGTTGATAACCACGGTAATACCCTTGGCATCAGCTACTTCCTTGACAGCTGCCTCAATCTTTGCACGTACAGGCTCCATCATGTCAGCCTGCTGCTGCTGGAGACGCTGCATAGTCTGCTGGTAGTATTCCTGCTTCTGCTCATCGCTCATGCCGGCAGCCTTCTCATTGAAATCCTTCTCGGCATCCTGGGCCAGCTTCTGCATCTGAGCCTGCATATCAGTTACATCCTTGATGGAACTGAACTGGGCATAATCCACCACGCCTACATTGGAAGAAGCAGCTGCATTGGCAATACTGTTGTTGGACTGGGACAATGCCAGAGCCACAACGGAACCAATAAATACCACAGCAATGAGAACACTAATAATCTTAACCTGAGTTTTCTTTAACTGTACCATAATTTTGTCTCCTTTTGTTAATAAAATATATCATTGCACTGTCACGGCAACACCTTTGCCTTATGACTGCACATATTATACCAAACTATTATTCCCCATTCAATAAGATATAGATTAAAAATATCCTATGAACCTCAACCATTTATCATCATTATCCATAACTGCTTCCAAGGCAAGAAAATCATGGAGCTTGTACCTTAAGGCAAATTCGCTGATATGGTCCTGAGCCCGGTATTCATAACGGAAGGCAAGGCGCTTGGCAAAATTATACTCAATGCCACCCTTCCAATACTTGTCCAAAACAGAATAACGCACATTGGCCCGAACATTAGGCACAATTTCACGATATAGTCCCAAATCAAGGTCCCAACGCGTATTCTTGGGATAGAAATCCACCAAGGCAAAGGCCCCATCACGACTGGTGAACTGCTTGGCAAAAATCCCCCGGAACATTATCTCGCCGTTGTCCTTATTCTTGGTACGGTGTCCCAGCTCTCCCCAGCCCTCAAAACGGACATATACATTGCGGGAATTGGAACGGCTCATAACCTCCATGTGCTCAGACGGCTTAATATCCACCTTTGTATGGATACCCCAGAATTTGGCCACCTCCAGCTCATCAATACGCTTGGACAGAAGTTCCTCTATGGTATCCTTATGACGCCTTACAAAGGCCACGGGAACCCCCACAAACATATCTGCCCCATCCTGCATGTTCTGGCGTTCCGTAAGGAGGGCCGCATTAGGCAGGGTATTAGACCTCATACTAAGGTCAATGGTGCGTACCACTGGAAGTAATGGATATATATCAACAACCACCCTAGTAGTTGCCCCAACCTCCACATCGAAGTCAGCCCTAAATTCCGGTGCCCTTTCATTCATATAATCCTTAACTCTATGCTTTATAACACCGTTAGTCCAGTCCACCGCTGCCAACGGTAGTCCCTGAAGCGTATCAGCAAAAAGCTGGTCCATATCAGAGATATCTTCCAGAAGAAGCTTCTCCACTACCTCCGGCATCCCCACCACCCGTTTTTCCACGGTAATGGCATTAATTTTATCATTCCAACCCAAAAGCCCTACAGAAATCATCAGCTCTTCCCCGGGATGAATATCCACAGACCTTACAGTATAACCCACCAGCACCTTATCAAACACCTGGCGAATAAGCTCTTCATAATGGGTCTTTTGCGACTGGACATTCTCAAGGGACTTCCCCTCCAGAAGCTGGGCCCCAATGGCTTGAACGCTCTTTTCCATACGCTGGCAAACTCCATCGGGGATATGCCCATCACTGGTAACTGTGACCTTCACCTCATCCACTAATTGGGCGTAGGCAACACCACAGTGAAAACTGATACCGGCCACAAAAACCATGGCCAGCATCAATATTTTAAGGATTCTCTGTATTAAATTACAATGAACTATACCCAGGCCCTTCATTAGAAGGAGGCACCCACATTAAAGTGGACTCTGTTACCCTGGGAGCCGTGGCCCACATCAATACGGACAGGTCCCACAGGAGTTTCCACCATAACACCAAAGCCTACGCTGGCATGGAAATGCTTTGGCACCCAGCCATTATTCCAGGCAGCACCCCAGTCAGTGAAAAGAGCTCCCTTAATCTTGTTGGCTACAGGGAAGCGGAATTCCAAGCTTCCAACGTACATACTATTACCACGGAACTGATCATCACGATAACCACGCAGGGTTCCCTGACCACCAATTCTGAACTTATTGAAATAGCTCAGCTCACTGGTGGAGTGACCATAGGCATTACGAAGAGCCACAATCTGATTACGGCCCACCTTACGATAAACGGAATCATCTATGGTATACTTTCGAAATTTAAAGTCACCGCCTAGACCTGCAAACTCAGCTGCCAGCGACACATGATGACCCTCAGTTGGATACATAATATTATCTCTGGTATCAGTGGTATGAGACAGGGTAATGGAACGGGTAAGACCAAAGTTTTCTTTTCTCCAGTCAGCATAATCAGATGTACTACGATCTTTACCATACTTATGATGATCGTATGTATCCTTGCTGTTCTTAAAATAAATACCATTCTTGGAATACTCACTTACAGGACGGGTAAAACCGAATTCAAAGCCAACGGCCTTACGGAGCATTTCCTCCACCAGATTACCTTCAGTATCATAGTCATTATATCTATAAGTACGGTTATAAATCTTGAGGATCCCGGCAGTTTCCTTCTTGTCCAGCCATGGCTTACGATAGGAGAAGGACCAGCCACGGGCATCGGTACTGGACCCACTCATGGAGTAAGTGATACCTATAGAGTCACCAATTCCACGGAAGTTGGAATCACCGACACTAATCATACCGATAACTCCATCTGCTGTACTATAGCCAGCACCTATACCAAAGGTACCGGTATTCTTTTCCGTTATATCAATCTCCAGCATACAGGCATTTGGCTCCACACCTGGAATAGGCTTTATATCTATGGACTCAAAGTAATTCAGATTTGTAAGGCGATTGTAGCTGCGTACCACATCCTTCCTGTTAAGAGGCTCACCCACCTTGGTACGAAGCTCACGGATAACAACCTTCTCCTTGGTCTTCTTAAGGCCCTTTACCTTGTAGCCCTCCAAAATACCTTCATTGATCTGAATGGAAATCTTGCCATGATCATCTATACCCATATCATGAACCTTGGCCATAATATAGCCATCATTCACATAAACCTTCTTGATGTTGGCCAAATCCTCCTGAAGGGACACACGGTTAAGACGATCACCAGGCTTTAGCTGCATGGCTTTAATCAGCTTCTCCGTTGATTCCCGCTTACTGTTTCCAGTAATTTCTATATCAGAAATAATAGGGGTCGTAAACACGTGATAGGTAACAATTACTCCCTCCGGGATTTCCTCAAAGCTTGGATACAAATCATAAAAATAGCCTGTTTCATAAATATTGTTGGCATCCCTTGACAGACCATCAATAGTCAAAGTATCTCCAACCTTGGAATCAAGAGATAACAAGGCAGTATTGTAAACATCCTCAGTGGCCCCTACAATTTTAATATCCATAATGGTTTTACCAACCAGGGCCTGAGCCGCAGTAGTAACCTCTGCATCAGTAGGTCTTTCCCCATTCCACTTTTCCACTGCCGCCTTGGCTGCATTTGTGGTATCCTGAGCGTTTGCATTATTCTCTACGACAGTACCATTAGCATCATTGGTGCCAGTCTGCTTGCCCTTACCGATATCGGCTCCATTACCGTTGTTATCAACAGTTGCCAATTTACCATCAGCCATATTGACTATTACACCCGACTCAGCAGGCGTCTCTGCATAAGCAATCTGTGCTGCAGATAAGCCCGTAACCATGGCCATGGCACAAGCCAAAGCCCTGTAATTTTTTTTGGAATTCTTTGAAGTAAATCTCAAAGGGAAAACCTCCTGTATCATCATTTCTTTTTACTACTCTCTTAAGGTTTTGCCGGCAGCCTGCATCAGCTGCTGCAGCTCAGTATCGGGAATCTGACTCTCTGTTTTTGCAGGCGACCCCTTTGGCTGTGGTATTTCTATTACCTCTTCAGCTCTTGGTTGGTCCTGTCGCACAAAGCTTGTATCACTATTCCCCGAAATATTTTGGGCAGTCCCCTCATGCTCCTCAAATGATGGCTGAATTTTCACCACCTGGGTTTTTTCCAGGCCTGTGGAAGGAGCATCACTATCCTTAACGGTGGTTATATTGGTAGGAGCCTCTATTACATTATTGCTATGAAGGATGGCCAAATAGCCAATTCCCACAGTCAGGGCAATAATCAAAGGTGCCAACCGTATAATCCATTTTCGCCAGCCATGTCCAAATTTGGTTTCCTGGGCCCGTTGCAGCTCTGCCTGAGCCAGCATCACATCCAAATCACCCCGCAAACTATTTTCCTTGTCCATGGAGCTTTCGGCACGACCCAACCAATCCCTGGCGGCGGAAATATGCTTTCTGACTGCCTTATTATCTTTATTTTTGCGTTCTTTATCCATAATTGCCTCCAAAAGCAGACACTTCTATGGAGTAAAGTCGCCCAATAACATTTTTATATAATGTGCCAAATTAATGGAAAATACGCCATTTTTAGCAAAAAAAGCCAAATTACGGTCTCTTACTGCCATATACCACTTACTTCCAATTGTGCATAAACCGGGACAGCATCCCCCGTACCCGACGGACACCGCTTTTTTGCAGGCGATAAATATGGGCTGTGCTTACATTAAGCATATCTGCCACGTCCTTTATCTCCTGATTGTTCACCAGAACCTGATTCAGCACCAGCTGTTCCTTATGGGGCAATCTGTCCATGGCTTCCATAACCACATCAGAGGCCAGATGGATTTCCGCCAACTCCGTTACCGGGGTGCCTGTATCCGCCAGCATATCCAGCTGGGACAAGCCAGATTCCATCTCTGCTTCCAGACAAGCAATATCAGCATTGCCCTCTTCCTTCATAAAGCGGAACATTCTGCCTCTAATGCGATAAACCGCAAAGAGACTGAAGGCCACTCCCCTATCAGGATCAAAGCTCTCCACAGATTCTATCAGGCCCACAGTGCCCTCCTGGATAACATCCATGATATTTTTAAGATCCTTAAAGGGCATAGCTGTCCTAAACACCAGGGGCTGATATGCCTCGATGATACGACGACGGGCCTCCGGGTTATGGTTATGCTTAAATTCATACCACAGCTCCTTTTCCTCCGCCGGCTCCAGCATCTTAACCTTATTCAGTTCCTGCATGTACTCAGACAGCTTCATAGTAACCTTCTTCTCTGAAATTTATCTGGTTATTCTTTCATATCCCATGTCGCTATAAATCAGCTTTTCATTCTCCCCATCACTATATACAGGTGCTGTGGAGAATCTAAACTGGTGAGATAAACCAAAGACATTGGCATGTTCCTTGTCATATAGGTACATGAGATTCAGATTATCTGTCAGCTCATATTCCACACCGGCCTTGTATTCGCTGTTATTAACACTCTTGGCAAAGGTCAGCATGGTTCTGTCAGATATATATTTACCCAATTTGATATTATACACTTCCGTATAGTTTTTGTCGCCTGTTTTTTCACTAAGAATCTCAGATGTATCACGCTCCACGGCGAACAAATCCAAATCCAATGCATTTCGCATGGCAGTCTCCACCTCGGAAAGCACCGTCATCTGGAGCCCCACATTGAACATGGCAGCAAATTTAGCCGAGTCATTCATGTTAGAGCTATAGTTACTCCTCAACGTCAACAGCTGAATAATATTCTGCTCCGACATAGGCGGTGATGACATCAACCTAAATCTCATGTGCTCCACCGGACCATCCAGACTCACAAAGACTCTGGTGCTGGCCACCTTGGTACCAGCCTTTAGTGTTATGGAAGGATATAGACTATCACTCCTGTTAAACTGCATTGCCCCTTCATAGACCTGGAAATTTGTTTTCAGATAATTAATTGTTCCACGCTTAACCGTGATAGCACCACTGGTATGCGGCATAAGAGTTGTGCCCTGGAAATGGGCTTCTCCCACCAACAACAGATTTCCAAGATTAGCACTGACAAAGCGAACGCTCTTGCCCAGCTCCACATCAAAATCAAGTCCCACCTCCGGCATTTCTGTGCTGTCTGTAGGAATTGGCGGTGTAGAAAGCACCACATCTTCCAAAAACAGCCGCCCGGAAATTCTAGGGATGGTTCTGGCTGCCACCGGCTCACCCCTAATAAACTCATTCGGCTTCTCCAGACTGTCAATATTAATGGTGGTGGTAAGAGGTCCCCTAAAGAAATTACAACGTACATCAAGCCTGTCGGCATCGAAAGCAAGATGATAGCTTACAGGTTTCAGTCCATCCATTTCAGCATAGCCTGTCATCTTGTAGTGACCATCACCCATTTTGCCGGTGAAGCTCTCCAGCATAAAGGTATTTCCCAGCATGGACAAGCGGAGCTCCACATCAGTAACCGGATTGACCACACCCTTTATCTTGTAGGCACCATTTGTAACCGCCAGGTTTCCTTCAAAGGCTGGGTGATTTGCCGTACCGGTGATATGCAACGTACCATCTGTCGGCCCCACGGACCATTCCACATAATCAGACAAGGATGGCAACAAACTAAGGTCAGCATCCTCCAAGGATACTGTCAGATTCATCTGCTCATCGTCATTAGAGTCATTAGCTTTGAAAGCTCCCAAGGGAGCATATCCCGTCACCACCACTCTGTTGGAATTATTTCCCACCATTTTTTTAGCAACAATAGGCTCCATTACGTGAAGAGTCTTATCCTGCAGCATAAGCTTGCCTGAAATGCTGTCCAAAGAAGCTCCACGAACACCGATATTCTCCCCATATAGGGTAATTTCAGCCATAGGATTGGCGTTTTCACCCGCAGCCTCCACATGACAGTTCACTTTACCGGTAATTTCCCCGGTATATCCCGCAGCCCCTGTCAAGGCTCCTACATCAATATTGGTGGCATCAGCTGTCAGAGCTATATCTCCATCCAAATCTATGGTACCAAGGGCTGTAAATCTGCCCTGACTGCCTTCATTTCCAGTAAGATTCTTTATTCTAATGACCCTGTTATCAAAGGTAGCATTGCAATATACGTCGCTCAGCGGATATGTGCCGAAATAACCATCAGTAACATAGGCGCCTATTACCAGACTTGGATTATCAGCCGTCCCGGCAATATTACAATCACCGTTTAGCCTGCCAGTTACATTGTTGTTTTTCCAACCAGCAATAATCCCCAGAGACTTAATATTCACATTATCCAGGGTAATATTGCCACCGATGGCCTTAGTAAGAAAATTATATCTGGCGTTAAGGGTATACTTTCCATCCCCCTGCTTTACATACATATTCTTGAAGAAAATTCGATGAGCGCGGTAATCAATATCTCCCGCCACCTCATTAAATTCCTCTCCCCGCAAAAATACCCCCTTGGAGGATATAGTTCCATGGAAAATCGGTGACTCCACATTACCTGTCAAAGTACCAATAAAATCAATATAGCCATCCAGCGGAACAGGGGAACGTCTGTCAAAATCATCCAGATTAATGTCCTTGGCCTCCACTGTGATATTCATATCACCGCCGGAGGTAATAGTACCTCTGCCAATATATGCCTTAATTCCAGGCGACAGTATATGGATATCCGTAAGGGTCAGCAGATCATTCTCATAGGTATAATTACCGGTAATGCTCTGAATAACGATTTCATCGCTGAACTTACCCAGCCTATAATTGAAGTGTCCCTTTAACATAGGGTTATCCAAGGTGCCACTGACCTCAATCTCATTATCCACACTGCCTGTAAGTGGTATATCCACCTCTGCTGCCTTCAGCATATTTTCCATACGGGCATTTCTGGTGGAAACGGTAAGATGAACACGGCGCTCACCCAAAAAGCCCACAATGCCATTTACTTCCCAGCGGTTGTCATAATCGCCTTCAATTATGAGGTCCTTTACACCAACGCCACGGAGTCCACCAATGGCCTTGCCATGAAGTCGCTTATATGGCTGGTCAAAGAGAACACCATCCCTGGCTGCAAAGGAAGCCCCCAATACAGGGTCATCCAGAGTTCCCTTCAATTTGCCCCGAAAATCGCTTAACCCGGAAATATCTGCCTCCGGGGAAATATTTCTTATAAGGGACAAATCAAAATCACGGCCATAGAAGCTTATATCAAGCTTCTCACCCAAAAGTACATCCCCCTGAAGTCCTACTTCGCCCCCATTTTCAAAGATTACACTGATATAATCCACATGGAGGTCTTTGTTTTGGTAAACAAAGGAACCGTCCAGTCTGTCGGCTCCAATTCCCATATAGGAAGCACCATCAGAAGACACAGTACCCATAACTCTGGTATTGCCAACATCATTTACGTTGCCCGTAACAAAGAGATCAGCCGACACTGCTCCCCCTGCTTCACTTAACTCAGGAAGCTTGGCTGAGGCTTGGAAAAGATTAACCCCATCAGCCTTTACTTTAGCCACGAAATCAAAGGTTTTGGCATCAAAATCCCCCTCCCCGGTTACATGGCCACCAAAAATATCAACACTTAGCGCTGTTACAGTTACAGCCTCATTTGCATATCTAACTCTGGCTGTGCAGTTTGTAAAATCATAACCGCTGACACTGCCCTCAGCAATTTTCACATCCGCATCCACCACAGGGTTGGTGGCATCCCCAGTCACCCGGGCATTAAAGGCCACAGGTCCACTGTACGGAATATCATCTATGAGAACTCCCGGCTCAAAGCCGTCAGAGCCCACCGTCAAATCCAGTATTGGACGGCCCTCCACCAGCTTCACCTTCCCCTTGGCAGTAGCCTTCTGCCCGGAGGTTTCCGCGTTCATGAACACCTGAATTGCCTTTTCAGTAAAGGTAAACAGGCCATTAATATTTTCCACTTTCTTATCCAGAATAACTGCTTCGCCCTTCTGAAGCTCCAGCTCACCGCTGTAATAAAGCTCTGAACCGACTCTTTCTCCCGTAGCCACAGCTCTGGTTATCTTGCCCTTAATACTGTCTGACTTAACCATATCCTGTGGTATAGTGCTGGATGGTATAAAAGCAATATAGTTAGCCAGCTCCAAATCTGTAATTTCCACATTAAAGGTATCCTTGGTACCACCGTAGTTGGCAGCCACCTTCACCTCTGACCCCTGATTTTTGGCAATACCCTCCAGACGCACAGCAGGATAATTGTCAAAATCCAAATCTGCCTGTAAATCTTCCACCAAAATGCTCTGACCATTATAGGCAGTTTTCAGTGTACCGTTTTTAATATGCACCCTGCCGGTGAATTTACTGTCACTTGGCTCCTCAGACACCAAATCCATAAAATTCCAGCTGCCATCACCGCGCTGATGTATATCTGCCTCCACATCAGTAATATATACATCCCTAATGCCTTCAGAAACAGAGTTTTTAAACATAGCAAGGTAGCTGAAACCCACTTTGGCATCAGCTACCTTGGCAATTATCTTATCCTGCTTGTCATAAACAGCTATATCTCTTATATCCACCGAATTAAAGGAATCCACCTGAACTAGGCCGATTTCCACCTTGGTATCCAGCACCTCACTGGCAATGGAGGCTGCATTTTCAGCTGCCCTCTCCATAAAGGCAGAAGATGTGATATAACCGTAAATACAGGCCATTATAATAAACACTATGCCCAAAAGGCCAGTGACCTTACCCATAACCTTACGGTCCATTAAATATCCCCCTAGAAAAAATCCCCATAAGCAAGATGAAAGCATACTGGCTTTCATCAGCCCTTACACGAAATCTAAAGCTCATCTTCATCTTTCAGATTCGATTCGCTAAGATTTCCTAGTAAAAGAAAAACTGCCACGCAACAAGGTGGCAGTCACATACTTAATACTGCACATTGCAACTTAAGTATAACATAATAAACTGTAAACTTTTTAAAATTTATATTAATTTTTTGCTAATTGTTTCTGAAATTTACTTACGTCCAAATCAACCATAAGACCCATGGCCCGGTCCAAATCAGCCTTACTGTTATTATACTGATACAGGGTATTGTAATATTTGCTTTGGGCGGCTGTCAGCTTCTCCTCGGCATCCATTACATCCAGATTGGTACCCACGCCGGCGCTGTAACGAACCTGGGCGATTTTGTAATCCTCCTTAGCCTTTTCCACAGCCACCTTGGCAGTTTCAATGCTCTTTTCCGCGGAGGTGAGATTCAGGTATGCTGTACGAACCTCCAAATCTCCGGTATCCCTGGCCTGCTGAGCCGCCTCCTTGGCCTTTTCAATAGCTGCCTTGGCCTGCTTAACCTTAGCCTGGGTTACATTGTTATCGAAAATATCCCAGCTTATACCAATACCAGCATACCAGTTATTCTGGTTATAGAATGGATCTGTTGCCCTATCATCCTCACCAAAGGCCTTATCACCAGCTATGGATTTAGATACCGACGCATTAACCTTCGGCAAATTACCGGCTGCGGCTACATCCCGCTGAGCCTCGGCAATTTTTACCTTGTAGTCAGCCGCCAAAATATCAGGACGGTTCTGCCGGGCATACTCAGAGCACTGTTCCAGAGAAATCTCATAAGGTATATACCCCAGCTCATCCTTTAAATTCAGCTGGGTACCACTTGGAACACCCACAATATTGTTCAAATTGGCAATGGCCAAATCATAATTATTCTGGGAAGAAACCAGATTCAGCTTGGCGTTGGAAAGCTGTACCTCGGAAGCCAGCAAATCCGACTTGGCTACAGTTCCCGCATTGAACTGGGCGTTAACATTACGCAAATGCTCCTCCAGTGTTTTAACGGAATTCTGTGATACCGCTATCTGATTACGGCAGTTAAGGGCATTATAATAAGCCGCCTGAGTCTTGGCCTTAACACTCTGCTTGGTGCCCTCCAAAGCCAGCTCGCTGGCATTCAAGGACAAATCTGCAGCCTTAATGGCTCCCTCCAGCTGACCACCGGAATAAATTGGCATACTTACAGAAACGGTATTGGAATACAAAGAATTAACATTTGCCGCACTATATACATTACCACCAATCCGGCGGGCTGCACTGGTCCAGTTCAAAGTAGGGCCATGCTGACGACGGGCAATATGACGTGCCCATACTGCAGAATCATAGTCATCAATGGCACTTCTTATGGTATGATTGTTGGCCATAGCCAAATTAACACAGTCCTCAATATTTACATCCATGGTTTCAGCCATTGCCGTACCAGCCACAGACATGGTCATAATACCGCTGATTACCAGGGCAGTTAGCTTTTTAAATCTATTATTATTCATTTAATATATACCTCCTCTAGGATAATAGAATACTACTAATTATTGAAAAAAACATGAGAATCAGATTAAAAACACAATTTTAAAAGCTTCTCCGTAAGCCAAAATAGGTTGCCCTGGTTTTGCTGCGATTTATATCATTCATCTGGGCAAAAACATAGGTATTAGGGGCCACCTCAAAGGAAAGGCGGGAGCGCAGCTTAAATTCATTTGGGTCATAGGCATCCACGGAAAGCTGAACCTTATTGCCGCCAAACAGGTCTATACCCAAGCCGGCCTTGCTGTCAATAATTCCTCCATGACCTCCGAAGGCCCCGAAGCGGGTGCCTCCCTGCAAATTAAAGTAATTCTTCCGACCAATATCGGAAACTCCAATCTTGCCATAGCTGTTTCCACTGTAAAGACCCACATCAAAATTACTGGACCAATCGCGTTTGCCGCCACTGTACATGGTTTCCATACCGCCCCCCACCTTGATACTGGAAATCTTGGACATCATATTGTCCGCTCTTTCCGTAAGATTTCTGGTATTATGGATGGTCTGCTTTAAATCATCTGCCACCTGAGGGTCAGTAACCACTCCCTCCAAAGACTTTGCCATATTATTAAGGCGAACACTGGCCTCAGACAAATTGTTCACCGCCAGCTTCAGATTTTCCGCCGTGGCACCATCACCGCTGAAGGTATTTATCATGGACTCCACGCTGTTGGCACTACGAGTCAGGCTAGCAGTCATCACATTAAGGTTTCTGGCCATATTGCGAATATCATCCTGGGAGCTTACTGCCACATTGGCAAGGGTGGCAGTCAGCACATTCATGTTTTCCGTCACCTGACGCATATTCAGGGAAATATCCTTTAACGCCGCCTTGGTATCGTTATCGCCGATAATATCATTCATATTGGCCAATAATTCATGTACCTGGTCAAGGGCCGCACTGACCCCCTCCATTACGTTATCAATCCCGGTTTCACCTTGGCCTTCCACATAATCCTCCGGCTGGAAGCAATCATTCAAATCACTGTCCACCGCTGGCTGAATATTAACAAACTTGGCGCCCATAACGCCATTGGAAGTAATGGTAAAGGCGGATTTTTTGGGAATCTTCACATCATCCTTAATTTTTACCTTCACCAAAACCCCTGGGCCGTTGGGGCTAATGGCATCCACACTGCCCACGGTTACGCCGGCGTAAGCCACTGCATTACCAGGAGTCAGACCAATGGCCTGACCGAAACTAACATAAAGATTATAGCTTTTGTCTCCCCCAAAGCTAAAATTCGTAAGAAATACAAACACCGCCATTACCAGGGCCAAGCCCCCCACTGTAAAGGCACCAACCTTAACCTCTGTATTCACCCCTATGCCTCCTTGCCAATATATAGGCCCCTTAGGAAGGCCCTGACCCGCGAATCCTCTATTCTGCGGAAATTATCTACTGTATCCACTGCAATGAGCTTTCCCTCATAAATCATGGCTATTCTGTCAGCAATATGAATTGCACTGTCCATATCATGAGTTACCACCACTGAGGTTACCCCCAGCCGCTTCTGGGTGGAAATAATCAGCTCATCAATCTTGTCTGTCATAATAGGGTCAAGACCGGAGCTGGGCTCATCGTAAAATATAATCTCCGGCCCGAAAGCTATGGCTCTGGCCAGACTTACACGCTTTTTCATACCGCCGGAAAGCTCTCCCGGCATCATATCTTCAGTTCCCGGAAGTCCTACAACCTCCAGCTTTTCCTTAACGATTTCTGCTATTTTTTCCTCGCCGTAGTCCGTATGCTCTCTTAAACCAAAGGCCACATTGTCCCCTACAGTCATGGAATCAAATAGGGCAGAATACTGAAAAACCATCCCCATGTGAAGGCGAAGCTCATCCAGCTCCTTCTCCGGCATGTGGGCAATATCCTTATCCCGCAGCCAAATTTTTCCCCCGGTGGGGTGATCCAACCCTATCATCAGCCTCAGCAAGGTGCTTTTGCCGGAGCCGGAACCGCCAATAATGGCCAAGGTTTCCCCGTCTTTAATTTCCAAGTTTATGTTGTCCAGTACCTTCTTGTCCCCAAAGGACATGGATACATTTTCAATTTTTATCATGAAACCACTCCACCATTAATTAATACAGTACCATGGAAAGCAGTACATTTAACATAAAAATAACCACGATGGCACTTACCACAGATCTGGTAGTGGCCTTGCCCACGCCTTCGGCCCCCTCCGGGGCCTTCATGCCATAATAACATCCCAGCACTGCAATAACCACACCAAAAACCACGGCCTTTACAAGTCCGCCTGTAAGGTCGTTAAGCACTGCATATTCAGGAATGGAATTCACATACACATAGGAAGAAATGCCAGCATAATATTTGGCCACACCCCAGCCACCGACAACGCCGATAACGTCACCGTACACCGTAAGCAATGGCACCATTATCATACAGGCCAGCATCCTTGGCACCACCAGGTATCCCAGAGGATTGGTTCCCATAACTCGCAGGGCATCAATCTGCTCCGTTACCTTCATGGTGCTTATTTCCGCTGTCATGGCAGAGCCCACACGGCCGGCCGCCACAACCCCCACCAGAACTGGTCCCAGCTCACGGCCGATGGCAATGGCTATAATGCCACCTACGGTGGACTCAGCCCCCATCTTAATGAACTCATTGGCTACCTGCAGGGTCATTACCATACCGGTGAACATCATGGTAAGGGACACTATAGGCAGGGTATCCACACCCAGATGGGACATCTGGTGGATGACGTGACGTAGCCGAATCTTTACAGGCATCTGCTTTACTGCACCTATAAACAGCAGCATAACGTCACCGATGAAATATAACAGCTCCAAAACTGAAGCACCTATTATCTCCAGAAACCTAACAAACATATTTTATTAAGCCCTCATAAAAATCAATATTAAAACGTAATGAATATGAATATAAGTATATAAACATGGCAGGTATAGTTTACTTTCACTCAGCTGTGGCGCTAAAAATATTGTTTTTCAACTATTTGAATAGCAAGAAAAATTACAACTCGCTTCGCTCAAACAAGTAATTTTTCTCGCTAATGCAGGTATGAAAAAAATATTTTCTGACGCACCACAGCTTAATGTTCAAGTAAACTTAACCTGCCATTATATTATCAGTTTTTTTCTTTTTTTTCCACGATTTTTAATGTTGTGTGAATTACATTTTCTATAACATAATCGGTGGCGGTACGCTGTACAGCCTCTACAGGCTTGGAATTATCCACCTTGGACTTATTCCCATTCTCTGCCAGCTTTTTGGATTGCTTTATAGCCTCCTTGACAGCTGCCTTCTGCTGCTCATCAGTCAAAATAGGGGCAGCTGCCGGCTCCACCACAATATCATTATTGCAGGCAGTTTTCAGCATCTCCTTTATCTTGGCCTCAGTCTTGACACTCTGATCCTCCTCCAAGGAAGCATCCCCGGCCTGCTGGGCCAACAAGAGCTTTGCCACATTAACCAGTCCGCCGCCGTGAAGGTCAAGATTCAATGTTCCCGGCAGCTGGGTCTTCGGCACAGTATAAGGCACATCCACCGTTACCTTCTCCTGACGATAAGGCTTCAATGTGGTCTTAAAAATTACCTTATCCCCGGCACATACCTCAGTTTTATCAGGAGTTGCCGATAAAATAGACGCCGTCATGCGCTGGCCGCCAATAAACACATCCACCTTCACATCATAAATGTTGGCTTCCCTATCCTTATTGGTACAGATGGTGTTCAAAAGCTCATTAAGCTCACCAACAGCCTGCTTGCCCACATCACTGCTACTATAGAACATATTGGTGCGCTCGACTACACCATTTTCACCCATATCGGTACGGATACGAAAATGAATCTTGGCTGTGCCGTTGATTGCCCTGTCAATGGTCTTGTACATGGAATCGTATACCATGGCAGTGGTCAGCACAGGCACCACTTCTTCATCATAGGCCACAAAGGAATGATAGGTCTGGGAATTGGACAGGTCGGTATCATTTACTGTAAGAATCACTGGGACATTTTGAGGATATTCCCCCAAAATACCAGCTATACCATCATATCTATCCTGATTTACCCGGCCGATTATAGAGGTCATGTGACCTATCTTCATGCCGTCCAATGGGCCATGGGCTGTGGAGAACACATCTGCCCCGGTCATAAAGTAATTAACATTTCCCCTATCCGTATTTCCATGGCCAAAGGCCAATACCCTCTTGCCATCCACGGCGGTTACTGTGCCCATGGCACCCATGTAGTAGTCTCCCACAATTTGGGCCACACCTACGGCACCACCCGGTTCCAAAGTGGCATTATAATCAATGGTGGCAGGCCCCGCATTGGAATTCCAATTAGCCGCATCCCGCAGCTTTATTCCGGGAATCTTCTCTGAAAGGAAATCCACGCCCTTGCCAGAGAAGCCGGACACCATCTTCCAAGCCTTTTCCCTGTCCTGCTCATCATTTTCTTTAGGAGCCCCCGCCTGCTTTTCAGGCTCTGCAGCCCCTTTTTGGGCCTCCAGCTCTTCCTTGGTTAAATAGGTCTTGTCAGCAGCTCCTGCGTCGGAAGGCTTTTCCTCAATTGTAGCCTCCTTGCTTTTAGAGGAGTCCTCAGCAGATTCTTTTTTGACATCAGCCTCACCCGCAGTTTGTTCATCTTCCTTGGCTTTGGCCTCTTCCTCTGCTTTCTTGGCTGCTTCCTCGCGAATCTTCTTCAAATCAATCTGAGGAAGCTGTGTTTTATTTTTATTGTCAGGCAACTCCCATAGCTTCAGCATATACTCAATAGGAGTTACCATTACCCGTTTATCAAGGTACACGTTGCTAAAGGAGGCTGAGGCTGCACCAATGAGCTTGCCGTCCACATAAACAGGGGAACCGCTCATGCCTGACACAATACCGCCGGTGGCATTAATCATTTCTCCGGACAAATCAATAAGAATACGGGGAGAGGCCAGCTTGCTGCTGCTGCCGTTGACTCCCACCACTTCCACATCGAAGGACTTAATTTCCCCGCTTTGATCAATGATGGTATAGCCCTTGCCTGTCATACCCGGAGCTACCTCTGTAAGTGGCATAATCTCCGGCATAGCAAAGGATATGGAGCCCATTGCAAGGCTTAGGGCAATGCCTGCAGCCAAGGCACGTTTCTTTAATCTATTTAAAAATCTATTTATAATAATCACCTCTTATGATTTTTCCATTTAACACACAAGCTAATTATAACTTATATATCTGAAAAACAACAGTAACAAAATCACTTTCTCATAACTAGCATTGCGTTTCCGATACGGCGTTCTACGCCCTCAGAAGGGCTGTTCACAATGCGGTTATTCAGTATCATTTCAGAAGAACCGCCACCATCCAGATTAAAGCCCTTTACTGCACCGTATTTCACCAGCAGCTGCCCCATTTCCGTAAGGGAAGCACCAATACTGTGGCTCTGGCGGCCATCCACCACCATCAGCAGCAGATGTCCATTATCCTTCAAGCCCACGGCAGTTCTAGGTGCCCTGCCTCCTGCCACATCATTTCCAAACTGCTCTGCCTTGGAAGCCACACTTACTCTGCCGTTGGCCACCAGCTGAGGTCCTGCACCATAAAAATCAGGGGCATCTCCCACCTCTGGTCCAAAGCCTTCCTCGATAACAGCCTTATCTCCAACCTTTATACCAGCGAAATTTGCCTGAGACTGTCCGTGAACAGAAACCACCACACCATTGGCAGGAATCACACTGTTGCCTTTGGTAATGGACTGTACCCGTCCATCCACAATAACGTATTCGGTGCCAAATTCATTGGTCCCGGTGGAAGAACCATAGAGGGAATTATACATAACAATGGCGTCTGTTCCTCTTGGGCAATTTACTCCCCAGAAGGAAATACTGCGGCCATTCACCTTTACTGCACCGGAATAATTGCCCCGACCAATATCATAGGAGCCATCCTTTCGCTTAATAAGTCCCGTACGGTTCTGTGTACCGATACCGGCGGTCTTGCCATTTATACGAATATCACCGATGAGGAAATCACCGCTCCAATCAAAGTAGCCGCCATTTACTCCCGCCACTGCTCCGTTACTGCTGGCAATAGCAGTGAGCTTTCTAAGGCCGGAAGAAACCTTTCCTGCCCCCAAAGCCAAGGTAACATCAAACTTTGCAGGGTCAATATCCAACATATAGGCAGTCAGCATACCGCGGCCATCCACCCGCACATATTTACCATTAAGAAGGCCATCCTCCACCTGATTAAAGGATTCCTCCTCATATTCCTTGTTTACATCAATTACAATTCGGTTGGGATTTTGCAGTGTATACACCTTGTTTGGCATAGCAGCCTTCATATCAACTATAACCTGCAAGGTATCACCATATTTTGCCAAAATAAGGTCCTTTACGGCCCCCCGTCCTGCCGGTGCCGCTGACAAAGGGGACGTAACCCCGTCCATGGTAATAACCAGACGGGTATTGTTGTTTTCATATACCGTAGTGTATTTTTTGGCATTGCTCATATCCAGCACAACCCTGGTATATTTGGCATTATCCCCCAGACGGATATTGCTTAACACGGCCTGACGGCTGGTCTTGTCAGCCTGTGCAGAAGCAGTCGGCCTGTTTGATTTTACTGACTGGGTAGTCTGAACTGTGGATTTCTTATCGTTTTTCTTCGCTGCGTAGGAAATACTGTTTCCCACGGCTGCCACATTTAAGGTAAAAACTGCAGCCAATACAGCTGCTCCCAATTTTTTCTTGTTAAAATACATATAAAAAGCTCCTATGTTCTGTAAAAATAAGAGGGCCATCGCATCAAATGCAATAGCCCCCATTGATTCATCTCCCGTAAAATCAGGTCCTTACGACCTTATCCTTCGGACTCATATTCTCCACCCGCTGAGTCCAATCTGCCTTGGCCTTGTCTTCAAGGGTCAGCTGCCTATAAAGCACATCAGCCAAACCTACGCCCCCGGCCTTGGCCATCTGATTCACCATTTCCGTATCCCGCATATCCTGTAAAATCTTATCCGCATTGGAATCACCAAAAAGACTATCTTCAGGAACGGTATTGCGCATTTCCTTATACATAATGTTAAGGAACATGGCCTCAAAGCCCTGACAGGCTTCTCTCAGCTTCTTGTCGTAGGCCTTCTGCTCAGGAGTCATTTCTCCATCAGCAGCTGCTGCCGCCTTTGTTTTTGGCTTAGCCACATTTTCGCTGGCCCGTTTCAGCTCATCAGCGAAATTCCGGGCATCCTCCACAGCCTTGGCCCCCTTGTCGGTGGCCTGCTGGGCCATTATCCAGTTGCTGCTTACATTGTCAATATTCATAACATCACCTGCTTAGATAATCTCCAGTTCTGCGTGCAAGGCCCCAGAGGCCTTAATTGCCTGCAAAATGGAAATAATATCCCTTGGAGTAGCCCCCACAGCGTTAAGGGCACCTACAATATCGTTAATATTTGCAGTGGCCGGAAGTACTATGGAATTGGCAGTCTGCTCCTCCACCTCAGCACTTTCATCCTGGGTCACCACAGTACGTCCCATGCTGAATGGTTCAGGCTGGTCCACCTCAGTTTCCTTTTTTATTCTTACGCTGAGGCCACCCTGGGTAATGGCAATACTGTCAACAGACACGTTACCCCCCATAACGATGGTACCAGTGCGCTCATTCACAACCACCTTGGCCACATTATCAGGAGTAACGCTGATATCCTCCAAGGAAGCCACAAAATCCACCACTGAATTGCGGAAATATGCAGGAATAGTTATATCCACGCGACCTGGGTTGGTAGCTCTGGCGATACCGCCATAGTTGCTGTTAATGGCAGCTGCCACACGACTGGCAGTGGTAAAGTCAGCCTTATTAAGGGAAAGGGAAAGCCTTCCTCCCAGCTCTGACAAATCGTCCTCCACAGTACGCTCCACAATAGCACCATTTGGGGTGGTACCTACGGTTGGGAAATTCTTTTGGGTAGTGCCGCCACCACGGCCTGCCACAAAACCACCAGTGGACACAGCCCCCTGGGCCACGGCATAAACATTGCCGTTAGCAGCCTTCAATGGGGTCTGTACCAAGGTTCCTCCCTGAATGCTGGTAGCATCACCAATGGAAGAAACCGTAATATCAATATTGTCCCCCTCCCTTACAAAAGGAGGCAGCGTGGCCGTTACAATAACCGCAGCCACATTCTTTGGCTTTAGGCCATTAGTGTCAAAGCCCACGCCAAAGGCATTCATCATATTGCCAATTGACTGAATGGTAGGCGTCATCTTGTTGGAATCACCGGTACCATTAAGACCAACCACCAGGCCATAGCCCACCAATTGGTTGGAGCGGACCCCCTGCACCTTGGCAATATCCTTTATTCTTGTCGTTGCGCTATCCGCAAACACCACACCGGTGGCCATAACACACAGGCACAGCACCAGTGATACTATTCTCACAACGGATTTCATCTTTAGTCCTCCAAAATTCCCTATACTTAGAACAGGAAGTTGAAAATCTGGGTAATGATACCCTGTCTTTGCTTGGAATTCAATGGACCCTTGCCATCAAACTTCACAGTTGCCTCCGCTACCTTGTTGGAAGGAATGGTATTGTTGTAAGTAATGTCATCTGGGCGAATGATACCCTGAAGGGTAATTTTGTGTTCGTTTTTATTGTTCCAAATAGACTGGGTTCCTTCAATAATCAAATTACCGTTTGGTGCCACATCAGTTACGGTCACAGTTATGGTTCCTCGGGCCGTATTGCTGTTGGTGGCATTACCCTTGGCAGAGAAGCTGTCGTCCTGACTTGCACTGGCCGCTGCCAAAAAGTCAAAAATCCCCACACCAGCACCAAGATTCTGCTTGCCGGACTTGGAATTACTGGAATTCTTTGTGGAAGTCATAGTGGCCGTTTCGCTGATAATAACAGTGACTATATCCCCCACCTGGGATGCCCTGCGGTCAGAAAAAATATTACGGCTCTCCTCACTCCACAAGCTCACTGCTCCGGCAGTGGCAGGAACCATTATCCCTACCTGGAAAAACATCATTGCCCCCATAATCACGGACAAAACATATTTCATTAAGCTCACCTGCCTCCGATAATACCATCAAATTACAATCTAACGGGAAATTTCCACGTTGTTCTTATCAATAACTTTTCCCCTGACCACCTTATTGGAAGCCAGATTCTTTACTTTTATATAGTCGCCCTCACGGCCGTTTTCCATGGCCTTACCCTGGGTGGTCACCCGAATTCCGTTAACCACTGCAGAAAGATCTATTAAATCACCGGAATGAATAATTATGGCATTCTGAATATTTCTGGAGGTAATAATCTCACCTTGACCAATGCCACGTCGGGCCACCTTGCCAAGCACCTGCTTTACATCCGTAAAATAGGTCCAGTTTTCCCCCTTGTACTCCCGCTCATCAATACGAAGATCCTGGGCTGTGATTTCCGTGCCCTGTACCAGCTGCTTATTGGCCACCACCATCATATCGTAGGCCCGTACCCGCATGAGGCACCGCATAGTAGTATGTTTGCGGCCATTTAAAAGCACGTCCACATTTACCAAGGTTCCCTTGCTGAAACGAACCCCATTGGGAATGGTAACTCTGTAGGTTATACGACCATCCGGTAGCCTTAGCCCCGCTGGGACATTTATGGACTCTATGGTATGGCGTCGGGTCTCTCCACCTGTTTGCAGATAATCCTCAATGCCAATCGTGGCCTGCTGAATCAGAGCCTCCCTCAGTATCACCTGAGGTAATTGAACTGTTGGGGCAACCACCACCTTGGCTCCTTCGGAAGCCGACATAGGCAGTAGCAAAAAAACTGCCAATAATAAGCAAAGGATTTTATTCATCAGCGCTTCAACCCGTTGGCAATCTCCAGCATGGAGTCGGAGGTAGTAATAGCCTTGGAGTTTGACTCATAAGCACGCTGAGCCACAATCATATTGACCATTTCGTCAACAATCTGAACTGCGGACATTTCCAGCGCACTCTGGATAAGAGTACCTGTACCATCAGTACCAGGATTGTTTGGGAGAGGTTCACCAGATGCAGCAGATTCAATAAACATATTCTTGCCAATGGCGGTCAAGCCAGCAGGATTCAAAAATCTTGCCAGGACAATCTGACCTATAACATTGGGAGCACCATTTGCCGGAGTATCGGAAACCGCACCGGTGGAAGAAATTGTTATACTGTCAGATGGAGCATTGGCTTCAAGCTGAATATTAGCTGTCAGCGGATAACCATCTGTAGTAACCAGATTGCGGTTTGCATCCACTTTAAAGGAACCATCTCTTGTATAGGCAGTGGTTCCATCCGGAAGGAGAATCTGGAAGAAGCCCTCACCCTCAATGGCTAAATCTGTAATATTATCTGTAACCTGAATATTACCCTGGGTAAAAACACGGGTAGTAGCGGAAAACTTGGAACCAAGACCAATCTGTACAGGTGTTGGGTACATGGTACCATCACCGCTTTCGGCACCGCCAGCCCTCAGGGTCTGATAAATCAAATCCTGAAATTCAGCACGCTGCGGCTTGGCACCATAGGTATTAACATTGGCGATGTTATGGGAAAGTACATCCATCTGTTTCTGTTCGCCCTTCATTCCGGAAGCAGCGGACCATAATGATCTCATCATAAGGCAAAAACCTCCATTTTACAAACAGACAAAAAACACTATTTTTTCTTATCCTAGTATATCGTTAAAACATTATACATACTTAATGGTTACATTAAGAAACCATTAAAACCATATTTACATATTGCGTCCCACTTCGTTGACGGACTTTTCCAGCATGGTATCCTGGGTAACCACAGCCCTGGAATTTGCCTCGTAGGCACGGTAGTTGGCAATCATATTTACCATTTCAGAAACCACATTGGTATTGGAACGCTCCAGCACGCCCTGCTGAATTTCCCCAGTGGCATTCATTCGACGAGGATTGCCATTGGTACGGTAGAGGTTATCCCCCTGCTTCATCATCACCTGATCCCCACCCTGGAACTGGAACAGGCCGATCTGGGCTATAGGCACATTATCGTTCATGGTGATATTTCCATTAGGGCCTACGATAATGGTAGTAGCCTCATTCGGAATATCAATTGGACGGCCTCTGTCATCCAGAACATTGTAGCCATTTACGTTTACCAGCCGTCCCGTGGCAGAGCGGTAAAAATTACCATCTCTGGTATATCTCTGCCCCTGAGGAGTATTCACCATGAAATAGCCCTCGCCGGAAATAGCCAAATCGAAAGGATTGCCAGTAGTCTGGAAAGAACCCTGGGAATGGTCAGTTACGATTTCATCTATCTCGGAGCCCAGCCCCAGCTCACCGATAACAGGAGCATTGTTATTGAGAGAAAATCCCTTAAAGGTGGTAACATCCCTCTGGGTCTTGGACATATCATCTATTCTGTGCATGAGCATTGGCTCAAATTCCTTGCTAACGGCATCATCACGCTTAAAGCCGGTGGTATTGGCATTTGCCAGATTGTTGGCAATGGTGTCTGTACGATATGACTCTGTAATCATACCTGTAGCAGCGGTATAAAGTCCTCGCCACATACTAAATCCTCCTCTTTAAATCGCCTTATTTTCTCCAGAAAGACATGGACTTCTTGTCGTCCAATTTATCAATATTATCAAGGGCCTTGCCAGTGCCCAAGGCCACACAGGACAGGGCATCGTCAGCCAGACCAACAGGTATTCGTGTCTCACGGTGAATCAGGTCATCAAGTCCATACAACATGGCACCGCCACCGGTAAGGACAATCCCTCTGTCCATAATATCCGCCGCCAGCTCCGGAGGACACTCCTCCAGCACCTTCTTCACACATTCCACAATTTTGGTAACAGGCTCTCTAAGGGCTTCTGCCACCTGATCAGTGGTCACCTCCACCAGTTTAGGCAAGCCGCTGAGCATATCACGGCCCTTAACCTCCATTTTGCCATTACGGGCACCCTGGAAGGCAGCACCAATGGACACCTTTATGTCCTCGGCAGTGCGTTCACCAATCATCAGATTGAAGGTACGTTTTACGTAGTCAATGATGGCCTCATCGAAGCTGTCACCGGCAGTTCTCAGGCTGTCACTGGCCACAATGCCACCCAGACTGATAACAGCCACATCTGTGGTACCACCACCGATATCCACCACCATACAGCCATAGGCCTCGGAAATATCAAGGCCAGCACCTAAGGCTGCTGCCAAAGGCTCCTCGATGAGGAAGGTCTTTCTGGCCCCGGCCTGCTCTGCTGCCTCCTGCACGGCACGCTGCTCCACCATGGTAACCCCTGATGGAACGCAAATCATAATGCGGGGACGAAATACAAAGCTACGGCCTGTAACCTTTTCAATAAAATAGCGAAGCATTGCCTCGGTAATATCATAGTCACTGATAACGCCTTCACGCAATGGGCGAATAGCCACAATATTTCCAGGCGTACGGCCAATCATGCGGCGGGCATCCTCACCTACGGCCAAGACCCTGTTGGTATCACGATCCACTGCCACCACAGACGGCTCCCGCAGCACTACACCCTTGCCCTTTATGTATATCAAAACATTTGCAGTACCTAAATCAACGCCAATATCCATTGACATGCCAAACATTAAAACATCTTCCTTCCATCTATATATAGGCGAACTAAATACACCTCGCCTATTTTTATCGATATATA